>JADFXB010000040.1 GCA_015233935.1 Magnetococcales bacterium
GCCCTTCCCCCGGCCATGCGGGCACCCACCCGATGATCCCCGGCAGCGTTGGTGGATGGCTGATGGTGCTGGCCATGCTTACAAGTGGTTGCGGCATGATGGTCAAGTTTAAGGCAGAGGAGATCCAACTTCTCACCCCGGAGGTCTCTGGGGCAAACTGTGAAATCACCGATAAACGAGGGCGCAAATGGCAGGTGGAGAGTACTCCTGCCGCCGTGACCGTATCTGCCGGGGCATCCCCTTTGTCGGTCATTTGCCAGCGACGGGGGTATAAGCCCACGGTGGTTTTGGTGGAGTCCATGAATTTTTGGCGGAGAAATGATCAATTACCCTTGTCTGGGGCGACGTTTGGCGAGGCTGCAGGCCAGGGGCGGTATTATCCTCAGGTGATTGAAGTTTGGATGGAACATTCGGTGTGGAAAGAGGAGGATGAAAAGAAGGCTTGGCTGATCCGGCGTGCCCGCTCCCATCTTTCCGATGTGGAAGTTCTGGTCAATCCCAAGTTTTCTGAAGACAATCCCCAGCCGCCCACCCTTAAGGGGGACTCTCTGTGGCAAGCGGAAGAGCAGTGGATTGAATGGGTGAAGTCGTTGTAGAGTTACCTTATTTGTGGATTTCCTTGCCAATTGTGCGGTAAATTGCCATGATAGCTCCGATGAAAGTTTGCACCCAATAATCCAGGAGGTGGTTGATGGCGAAACTTGTATTAAAATTCAAAGGGATGGTACGCCAGGAGTATCCTCTCAACAATCCGATTGTTGCCATCGGTCGCAGTGCCACCAACGATATTTTTATCGATAATCTGGCTGTCTCCCGCAATCATGCCCAAATTGTTCGCAAGGGTGACCAGTTTGAAGTGGAGGATTTGAACTCCAACAATGGCACCTATGTCAACAACAACCGCATTGAAAGCCATCAGCTTAAAGATGGGGATGTGATCACCATCGGTAAGCATGAACTGGTCTTCCTGGTGAAGGGGGAAGCGGTCCTTACCGACGGATTGGGTAACCAACCGGATGTGGAAGACTACAGCAGTGAGATGGAGGGCACCATCCTTACCGTGGGCAGCATGCAGAAGAAAGCCCAAGCCCAGGCCCAGGCAGCCGCGCCCAAGCCCCAACCTGCCAAGCCCCAGTTTGTCGGCTCCCTCACCGTCATGGAAGGTGACCTGCCGCAAAACCGCTATGATCTGACCTCTTCGGCCACCAATATTGGTAAGGGTGACTCAGCGGAAATTCGCTTGTCCGGCTTTTTCACTCCGTCGGTTTCCATGGTGGTGCATCGGGGCGATGATGGTTTTTATGTCTCCCCCATGGGTGGCTTCTTCAAACCCAAGCTTAACGGGGAAACCATTACCGGGAAGACCAAGCTTAAATCCGGTGATGTGCTATCCATTCGCAGCTATAAATTCCAGTACACCCAGAAGTAGGTTTGGGTGGGGAAATTTTTCAATGACAACGCCGATGGGGAAACCTGTCGGCGTTGTTGTTTTCAGGGTTGGAGGAGGATTTTCATCACTCCAGGTTGCTGGCTGTGCAGCAGGGCTGCCACCGCCTCTTGCAGGGGTTGGATGGCGGTGATTAAAGGAGTGACTTGCACGGCCTTCCTGGCCAACAATTGCAAGGCAGGAGGGAAGGGACCACAACGGGAGCCTGCCAGGGTGATCTCCCGCACTACCAGTTCATTGCCCGGCCAAGTCATGGGGGCGTGGGTGGTGGTTTTCAGGATGATCTTTCCTTTGGAGCGCACCATGTGGAGGGCGGTTTGCAGTCCTTGTGGGGAGCCGGAGCATTCCACCACCAGGTCCTGTTGTTGGGGTTGCGGGTTGTCCAGCCAGTGAATGTTGGGAAAAGAGAGCCATGCCTTTCGTTCCGGGTGGTGTCCAAGGATGGTTACCACACAGCCGGTGAGGGCCAGGATTTGGGCAATCAGTAAGCCCAGCTTGCCATCCCCCACCACAGCAACCTGTTGACTGGGGAAAACGGGATGCTCCTCCAGGATGGCCAGGGCTGCCGCCAGGGGTTCGGTGAAGACGGCCTCTTCATCACTGACGGCGGTGGGGACCTCATGCAGGTTGGTTACTGGCAGGGTGAGAAAATCGGCCATGCAACCATCCCGTTGGTGGATGCCTATGGCCTGCCGCTTGAGACAATGGTTGGGCAATTGGTGTTGGCAGGGTGGACAATCACCACACGGCACATTGATCTCTCCCACCACCCGTTTGCCCAGCCAGTGGGAATGTTGAGGGGCGGCCACCACCCGACCCACAAATTCATGCCCGATAATGCCGGTAAAAGGAAGATAGCCTTGGGCAATTTCCAGATCGGTGCGACAAATTCCGGCGAGTAGCACCTGAATCAGCACTTCATCTCCGCCCGGTATGGGTTGGGGCAGGTCTGAATGAAGGTGGGGGGTTGGGTTGACCTTAAGCCCGCGCATGGATGGCTCCTTGCAAAAGGGTCCTGGAGAAAAATGAATGCATAAAACAGGATTCTGTGTATACTGAATCCCAATAGAGAAGAACGAAAGTATCATGGAATTTACGTGGTCGGTAAAGGAGTGCCAACGTTCTTTTCAGCCTCTCTCAGGTGGTTAAGGAGGTTGATATGAAAGTGGCCAAGTCTTTTTGGTGGATGATCTGGGTGTGGGTTGCCCTGATGCCTGGGAAAGGGTTCCCGGCAGAAGCTGCAAATGCGCTGGGCATTGCCACCCAGCCGATGGCGGTGCCCATTGGTCCCATCACGGCGATTATGGCACGAGATCAGCGATTGCTGGCACAGTTGCGGGAAAAGGGCGTAGAGGTGAAATTTACCCCTTTTACCAAAGGTAGCGATATCAACAAAGCGGTTTTGTCTGGCAAAGCGGATGTGGCTTTTGTGGGAGACGTGCCGGCTTTGGAGATGGTGGCTACTGGGAAGATTCGCCTGCCGGCCATGGTAAAGATGGCCTTTGCCTCCGTTGTGGCTAGAGATGTCTTGAAGGTGGAGCAGTTAAAGGGTAAGCGGATTGCCAATGCCCTCAACTCCTCCTCCCACCAGATATTGTTGGCAGCCTTGCATCAGGTGGGTCTTTCTCAGGAAGATGTCACCCTGGTCAACATGGAAGTGGGGGAGATGGAGCAGGCTTTGGCAGAAGCAAAGGTGGATGCCTTCGCGGCTTGGGAACCCACCCCATCCATGGCACTGGCCCGTCATCCCCATTATTTTGTGGTCCATCGTGGTTTGAGTTTTAGTTTTCTTTATGTCACCAAGGCGTTGGTGGAAAGGGATGCGGATTTATACCGGTTGATCCTGGCCTCTTTTTTAAGGGCCATTTACTGGTTGGGAGAGAGTGAGGACAATGTGCAGCAAGCCTGTCAATGGAATTTGGTGCAGGCAGCGCAGTTGAGCAAGGAGCCCATGCCGGTTTTCCTTTCCCAGTGCGTGGATATCACCCGTCGTGACCTGATCTCACCCGCGCCGCAAGGGCGAATTCCACCTGTCTTGTTGACGGAAGAAGGCCCCATGGCGCAAAAATTTCTTTTTTTGCAACATATGGGCAAGATACCCAAGGAACTTCCTTTGCAAAACCTGTTTGATGCCTTTGACACCAAGACGCTGGAGAGCGTTGCAGCAGACGACAAAGGCTTCGGCTTGCGGGAATATCATTACAGCCATGCCGAGCCTCTCCCACCATGACCATGGATAAATCAGCCGAGCCTATGGAGATCATTAATCCTCCCCGGCAGGAAGCCCCTTTGCCCAGACCACGGGTATTGGGATTGGAGGTGCGGTTTATTGGTTTGATCTCTTTTCTTTCTCTGTGGGTGTTTGTGTCGGCCTTGTTGATTCTGTTATACGGTCTGCCATGGGTGGGTTATCCGGGTTGGGTGGATCGGGAGTACAGCCGTGCCATGCAGACGTTGGATCGCTTGGCCAACGTACAAAAAGATTATCTGATCCGTATCATCCAGGATCATTTGCAGCAAACCCACCTGCTGGCCACCACCCTGCAACGGGATGAGGTGGTGCATTCCATCCTGACCAGCGGAGTCAATCAGCAGAGCCAATGGCGACACGAGAGCCGCCAGCAGGCTTGGATCGCTGCCAACGAAAAATTTTATCATTTTTTTATGCCCTCTTTGCAAAATTTGGGCTTTCGCAACTATCGGGTGGTGGAGATGGCCACCCGTCAGATTATTTTGTCTGGCACCCCAGAGGAGATCGGTCAGCTTTGGCAAAATGAGCGATTGTTGCGGGGGGTGATGGCCACGGGCAAAGTTTATGCCTTACCCGAAAGTTGGGAGGGTAAAAATGACAATATATTGGCCATGGCCGCCGTGATCAAGTCAGAGGATACAGCCACGATCCAAGGGGTGGTGATCCTGGACTTTCCCCTGGCCCGTCAGCGTTGGACATTGCAAAAGACTTTTGAAAATCAGTGGGTCAGTTCAGAGACCATTATTTTGTCCCAGGAGGGTGAGCACCTGAATGCGGTGGTGTTTCCCTTTCAGGAGGGAGCGATGTCCCGGCGGTTTGAACATCCTGTTTTTGCCATGTCCGCCAAAGGACATGAAGGGGTTGGGGACGGGGTGGATGATCGCAACAATGAGGTGTTGATGGCCTATCGACATTTGCGCCTGTATCCAGAATGGGGCTGGGGGTTGGTGGCCAAGGTGGATTTGGGGGAGGTGTTGGAGCCGGTTTATCGGGTGATCCGTTTGGCCCTTGGTATCGGTTTGGTGGCTTTGTTTTTGTTTATTATTGCCACCAGCCTCTTCACCCGTCGTTTGACGAGACCCTTGCGCCAGTTGACGGCAGTGGCCCACCGGGTGGCGGCGGGGGAGCGACAATTGACCGTTCCCCTGCAAGGGCGGGATGAAATGGCCTTGCTGGGCCAGGCCATGAATCGCCTGTTGGCCACCATTGAAAGACAATTGGCAGAACTGGAGGAACGGGTTGCTGAAAGAACCCTGGAACTCTCCACCCAACTGCGTGCCCGCTATCATACGGAACAATTGTTGCGGGAGAGCCAGGCCCGTTTTGGGGCCATTTTGGACAATACCAATTCCATTATTTATTTGAAGGACAGTCAGGGAAATTATTTATTGGCCAATCGCCGCTTTCGCCAGGTTTTCGGGGTGGGGGAGAGCGAGGTGGACATGTTCACCGATGCCCACATTTTTCCCCCGGAAACCGTGGAAACATTGCGGCAGAAGGATTTGGATGCCCTGTATCGGGCGGAACCCAGTGAATCGGAGGAGTTGTTTCCCCAGGCGGATGGTGTCCACACCTACTTGATGGTGCGCTTTCCCTTGCCGGAAAAACAGGGCAGCATGCCGTTGCTGTGTGGCATCGGTTCGGATATTACCGAGCGCAAGCGCATGGAACAACGGTTTCGCCAATCGCAAAAACTGGAGTCCATTGGCACCCTGGCAGGCGGTATCTCCCATGATTTCAATAACATTCTGGCCATTATTGTGGGGAATGCCGAACTGGGCGGCATGGTGGTGGAGGAGGAGAGTGAAGGCAAGGAGTGTTTTGATACCATCCTGGATGCGGCCCGCAGAGGCAGGGATTTGGTCAATCAACTGCTTACTTTCAGCCGCCAGGGGGAAAATGTTAAGGAATTGTTCGATCCGTTGCCGGTGGTGAAGGAGACAATGCGTTTTATGCGTTCCACCTTCCCCGCCACCATTCCCCTGCATTGGAGCATCGGGGTGCAGGAGGGCAGGCTGTTGGGGGATCCCACCCGTTTGCAGCAAATATTCATGAATTTATGCACCAATGCAGCCCAGTCGGTGGAAGAGGTGGGCAAGGGGGAGATTGCCGTCCATTGGGAAAAGGTATTTTTGGATGAGCGGCGTGGGGCGGAGTTGCGTATTTTGTCGGGGGATTATTTTTGTCTGACGGTCTCCGACCAGGGCAAGGGTATTCCTTCCGAGGTGCGGGATCGTTTGTTTGATCCCTTTTTCACCACCAAGGTGGTGGGCAGAGGGACGGGATTGGGCTTGTCGGTGGTGCATGGCATCGTCTCCGATTGGCGGGGGGCCATGGAGGTGGAGAGTGAATTGGGCAAGGGGGCGGAATTTCGCGTCTTTCTGCCCTGGCATCCACCGGGGGAGGCGGGCAGTTTGGAAGAGCGGAGTTTGCCGTTGGGGCAGGGGCGGGTTCTCTTTGTGGACGATGAACCCCAGGTGGTGGAGTTGATGCGGCGGCAGTTGACCATGTTGGGGTATGATCCGGTGTGTTTCTTCGATCCTGAACAGGCCCTGGCCCTGTATTACAGCCAGCCCAACAGCTTTGAGGTGGTGATCAGCGACCATTTGATGATGGGCATGAACGGTTTGGACTTGATCGCCAGGATAAAATCCTTACGCCCTGAAATTCCTTGCATTATTTCCACCGGCCTGCGCAGCGTCATCACTCCCCAACAGCAGCAGGAGCGGGGTATTGCGGGGGTTCTTTACAAACCGGTGGGGATGATGGAGTTGGGTATGTTGTTGCGGCGGGTTCTGGTGTTGAATGGTGGTTCGTAATGAGTGTGGATTTTTTTGTAATTAAGCGGCTTTGATGTCATTGATAAAACCTAGCCAAAACCCATTGACCTGCAAGCCACTTAGAGGGATGATCATAGCCCCCATGGCGGCCCGAAAAGGGGCGTCCGGTCTTCGGCGGTGTAGGAGAGGCTATGAAACTTCTGGTGGCCTGTGATCATGGCGGCTTTACCCTCAAGGATGAACTCCTTCATTATCTAAAGCAGCGGGACGATGTCACCCTCATCAACCTGGGGGTGGACTCCGCCGATTCGGTGGATTATCCCGCCATGGCTGCTCGCCTGTGCACCGCCCTGCTGGCCGGAGAGGGAGAACGGGGCTTGCTCCTGTGCGGAACCGGTATCGGTATCAGCATGGCCGCCAATCGCTTCCCCGGTATTCGTGCCGCCCTCTGCCACGACGAAACCACCGCACGCCTGTCACGGGAACACAACGATGCCAACATTCTGGTGCTGGGAGGCCGTACCACCGGGTACGAAACCGCCCGCGCCATCCTGGATATCTGGTTGACCACCCCCTTTGCTGGGGGGCGTCATCTGCGCCGTATTCAACAATTGGACCTCCTGCCCAACAAACCGGCATGAGCTGCTGAAAGGAGCACCCGCCCCATGACTGCCAATAACCAACCCCTCGCTACCGCTGACCCGGAACTCTACGCCGCCATCCGTGGCGAACTGGCCCGGCAACAGGAGCAGATCGAACTGATCGCCTCAGAAAATATCGTCAGCCCGGCAGTGCTGGAAGCCCAAGGCAGCGTCCTCACCAATAAATATGCCGAAGGCTACCCCCACAAACGCTACTACGGCGGCTGCGAATGGGTGGATAAGGCGGAAGACCTGGCCATCGAACGGGCCAAAACCCTGTTCGGCTGCCAGTTCGCCAACGTGCAACCCCACTCCGGCTCCCAAGCCAACATGGCCGCCTATATGGCCCTGGCCGAACCCGGCTCGGTGATCCTGGGCATGTCCCTGGCCGATGGCGGTCACCTGACCCACGGGGCCAAGGTGAGCTTTTCTGGCCAACTCTACAAGGCGGTGCAATACGGCCTCCACCCGGAAACCGAACACATCGATTACGACCAGGTGGCCGCCCTGGCCCAGGAGCACCAACCCAAGGTGATCGTCGCTGGGGCCTCCGCTTACAGCCGCATCATCGACTTTCCCCGCTTCCGGGCCATCTGTGACCAGGTGGGAGCCGCCCTGTTCGTGGATATGGCCCACTTTGCCGGTCTGGTGGCCGCTGGCGAACATCCCAGCCCCTTCCCCTATGCGGACATCGTCACTACCACCACCCACAAAACCCTGCGGGGCCCCCGTGGCGGCATGCTCTTGACCAATCGGGAAGATTTAATCGGCAAGATCAACTCCCGCATCTTCCCCAACCTGCAAGGCGGTCCCCTCATGCATGTCATCGCCGCCAAGGCGGTGGCTTTCAAAGAGGCCCTCACCCCCGAATTCAAAGAATACGCCCGCCAGGTACGCATCAATGCCAACGCCCTGGCAGAAGAATTGGTAAAGGGAGGCCTGCGCATCGTTTCCGGTGGCACCGACAACCATTTGATGCTGGTGGACCTCACCGCCATGAACATTACCGGCAAGTCGGCGGAAAAGGCCCTGGAACGGGCTGGTTTGACCTGTAATAAAAATGCCATCCCCAAGGATCCCAGAAGCCCCTTCGTCACCTCCGGTATTCGTCTGGGAACCCCGGCGGCCACCAGCAGAGGATTCAAAGAAGGGGAATTTCGCGCTATTGGTGGCATGATTGTCCAAGTTTTGGCCGCTCTCGCCGCCTCCGGTGGCGAAACCGGCAACCCGGATGTGGAACAGGCCGTGAAGAGTCAGGTTACCGCCTTGTGTCAACGGTTTCCCATCTATGTCAACTTCTGAGAGCCATGAATCGGACCGCCGCCACATGGCCCACGCCTTGCGGCTGGCGGCCCGCGCTCTTGGACGCACCCATCCCAACCCAACGGTAGGGTGCGTCCTCACCCGGCAAGGCAAGGTGGTGGGTCGGGGTTGGCACCACAAGGCAGGTATGCCCCATGCCGAGGTGGAAGCCATGGCCTCCTGTGATCCCCAACAAGTGAGGGGGTCCACCGCCTATGTCACCCTGGAACCCTGCTCCCACCACGGTCGCACCCCGCCTTGCTGTGAAGCCCTTATTCAGGCCGGAGTGGCCAGGGTGGTGGTGGCCATGTTGGATCCCAATCCCCTGGTGGCTGGTCGGGGTATCGCCCGTCTGCAAGAAGCGGGTATCCCGGTCACCCTGGGGGTGTTGGAAAAAGAGGCCGCTGCCCTGGTGCGCCCCTTTGTCACCTGGATCACCCACAAACGCCCCATGGTCACCCTCAAGGCCGCTGCCTCCCTGGATGGTAAAATTGCTACCCGCAGCGGTGAAAGCCAGTGGATAACTGGTCCTCTGGCCCGGCAAAAGGTGCAACGGTTGCGGGATACCCACGATCTGGTGATGGTGGGCATCGGCACCGTACTGGCGGATGATCCGCAACTTAACTGCCGTCTGGCGGGCGGGCGGGATCCCATTCGTCTGGTGGTGGACTCCCATTTGCGTCTGCCTCTCAACGCCCGTATCCTCTCCTCATCCACCACCGCGCCCTTGTGGCTTGCCACCACCCAGGCGGGTATGGAGGAACAATTCCGCAAGCTGGAACATTTAAAAGGAGTCAAACTGCTCCTTTGTGAGGAAGATGAACAGGGACGGGTGAACTTACCCCATTTGCTGCAACTTTTGGCTGACCAGGGCATCACCAGCATTTTGAGTGAAGCGGGCGGTCGTCTTTCATCCTCTTTGTTGGAACACCATTTGGTGGACCGCTTGGCCCTTTTTCTTGCCCCCCGTTTGATTGGCGGTCAACAGGCGGCGGGCATCCTGAATGGGGCAGGCGTTGCATCTCTGCTGCAAACACCCTACCTGCAATCCTGGCACAGCCAACGGTTGGGGGAGGATTTGTTCATCACCGGCGATCTCTCTTATGAGCAGAAAGGTTGACCTGGAACAACAATGGGTCAATACTTCCAGCAGGGAATGTTCCCCCATGGATACGCGCGGAAAGAAACCTTTTCCATGTTTACGGGTCTTATTGAACATACTGGCACCATCTCCTCTCTGGTCTCTTCAGGCAGCGACCGCTTGATGGTGATTGCCAGTGGCATGGAGTTGCAAGGGGTGCGTTTGGGCGATTCCATTGCCATCAACGGGGTCTGTCTCACCGTGGTGAACCTGGAAAAATCCGCCTTTGCGGTGCAAATTTCCGACGAATCCCGCAAGCGTACCACCTTCGCCTTTCTGCAAGCCGGTGCCCTGGTCAATTTGGAACGGGCCATGGTTTTGGGGGCGCGTCTGGATGGTCATCTGGTACAAGGTCATGTGGATGCGGTGGGGCAGGTGGATGCCATCACCCCCCGTGGTCGCTCCCTGGAGATTTGGTTCCGTGTATCTGGTGACACGGGAAGGTATATTGTGGCCAAGGGATCCATCGCGGTGGACGGTGTCAGTTTGACCGTCAACCAGGTTGCCGATGAAGGGGCCTTCACCCGCTTCAGCGTCAATTTAATCCCCCACACCCAAACCAAGACCACCCTCTCCCAATTGGTGGTGGGACGGCAGGTCAATGTGGAAACCGATATCATCGGACGCTATGTGGAACGTTTGCTGGGTCGTCGCTCTGCCTGCCCGGCTGCCGGTGGATTGGATGAAGATAAATTGCGCAGTGCAGGATTTTTATGATTCCAGGCAATCTTGCCCCTTCGCCAACCCCTCAAACCCCAGGGAACCGCTGAGCAATGACTGAGGAATACCGTTTTCACCCCATCCCTGAATTGATCGAAGACTTTCGTCAGGGCAAGATGGTCATCCTGGTGGATGATGAAAACCGGGAAAATGAAGGAGACCTGGTCATCGCTGCCGAAAGTTGCACCGCAGAAATGGTCAACTTTATGGCCATGTATGGCCGTGGTCTGGTTTGTCTGGCCCTCACCGAGGAGCGGGTGCAGGAGTTGGGGTTGCCCCTCATGGTGGTGGATAACGACGCCAAATTTAAAACCGCCTTCACCGTCTCCATCGAAGCCCGCACCGGTGTCACCACCGGCATTTCCGCCCCGGATCGTGCCCGCACCATTGCGGTTGCCATCGATGAAAACAGTTCGGCCAACGATTTGGCGCGTCCTGGACACATCTTTCCCCTCATGGCTCGTGAGGGTGGGGTGTTGGTGCGGGCAGGGCACACGGAAGCCTCCGTAGACCTGGCCCGCATGGCCGGAAGGAAACCCGCCGCCGTCATCTGTGAAATACTCAAGGATGATGGCACCATGGCGCGGGTTCCGGACTTATTCCCCTTCGCCGCCAAACATGGCTTGAAAATTGGCACCATTGCCGACTTGATCTCCTACCGCACCCATACCGAACGCATGGTCCATCGTGCCGTGGAAACCCCGCTGCCCAGTGCCCATGGCGGTGACTGGCGCATCGCTGTTTATACCAACGATGTGGACGACTTCCAGCATGTGGCCCTCATCAAAGGCCAGGTGGATACTCCCCAACCGGTGCTGGTGCGGGTGCATTCCGAATGTCTCACCGGCGATGTCTTCGGCTCTTTGCGTTGCGACTGTGGCAGTCAGTTGCATGCGGCCATGGCCACCATTGGTCAGGAAGGGCGTGGGGTGATCCTCTATCTGCGGCAGGAAGGGCGTGGGATCGGCCTGGTCAACAAGATGCACGCCTATAATCTGCAAGACAAAGGTTTGGACACTGTGGAGGCCAACGAAGAGTTGGGCTTCCCTGCCGACTTGCGGGATTATGGCATCGGGGCGCAAATATTGCGGGATTTGGGTATTACCCGTATGCGATTGCTCACCAACAATCCGCGTAAGGTGATTGGTCTGGAAGGCTATGGTCTGGAAATCGTCGAACGGGTACCCATTGAGATACCCGCCAAGGAGAACAACCGCAACTATCTGGCGGTGAAAAAACATAAACTGGGCCATTTGTTGCGCCAGTTCCCGGATATCAATTCAGTCAAGGCAGGAAACGAATCATGAGTGAATTACATACCATTGAAGGCCAGCTTGATGCCTCTGGGCGGAAATTTTGTCTGATAGTAGCCCGCTTCAACAGTTTTATTGGTGAGCGTTTACTGGAGGGGGCGGTGGACTGTTTGGTGCGTCATGGGGCCGACCGCAATCAATTGACGGTGGTACGGGTTCCTGGTGCCTTTGAAATTCCCATGGCGGCCAAAAAGGTGGCTTTGGGCGGTCAATATGATGCGATCATTTGTCTGGGAGCGGTCATTCGCGGTTCCACGCCTCATTTTGACTATGTGGCTGCGGAAGTTTCCAAAGGCATCGCTTCGGTTTCGCTGGACAGTGGGGTGCCGGTAAGTTTTGGCGTCCTCACCACCGATACCATTGAACAGGCGGTGGAGCGGGCGGGCACCAAGGCTGGCAACAAGGGCTGGGATGCGGCTCTCGTGGCCATGGAAATGGTCAACCTGTTTGCCAAACTATCTTAAGCAGGAGGGGCAGTTGACCCAGGGTACGGCAGGGGAAAGCAACCCCACTTCACGTCCTCGTCGTGGTGGACGCCATTTGGCTCGTGAGTTGGCCTTGCAGGCCCTCTATCAGAGCGATATCACCGGTGACGGAATTTCTGATGCGGTCATCCAACTGGTGGAAGATCCGGTTACGGAAGAGCGTACCGATCTGGCCTATTTCCGTCATCTGGCTGCCGAGGTTTGGAAGCGCAAGGCTGAACTGGATCACTGGATTGGTCAGGTCACGGAAAACTGGAGTTTGGATCGGGTTTCGGTGATCGAACTCAATATTTTGCGCCTGGGCATTTATGAACTTTTATGGCAGCGGGATGTGCCCGAGCGGGTAATCATCAATGAGGCCATTGAGTTGGCTAAACGGTTTGGTGGGGAAAACTCCCATCGTTTTGTCAACGGGATCATGGACCAGGTGGCTATGCGGGTGCGGCCCGAAGAACGGGAGAGCATGCGATGAGCAAGGAAGTTGCCAACGACACCATTAAAACCATCTCCATGGTGGGGGAGTTCAACCTGATTCGGGAGTTGTTCATGCCCCTGCAGCGGCAGACGGGTTCCTCCCCTGATCCTGTCAATGGGGATGATGCGGCTGTGGTCACTGTACCCCGTACCCAGCAATTGTTGGTTACCACCGATACCCTGGTGGAGGGGGTTCATTTTCAGAGTGATACGGACCCTTATTTATTGGGTCAGAAGGCTTTGCGGGTGAATTTATCGGATATTGCTGCCATGGGGGGGAATCCTCGTTGGTATCAGCTTTCCATCTCCATGCCTCCGTCGGTGAGTTATCATTGGGTGAGTGAGGTAGCGCGGGGGTTGAAGGAGGCGGGTGAGACCTTCAATGTTTCTCTGGTGGGGGGTGATACGGTTTCCACCCGTGGTTGCATCAGTTTGACCATCACCATGTTGGGGTTGGTGGGGCAGGGTAGGGCGGTTTTGCGTAAGGGTGCCATGGCGGGGGACAAGCTTTATGTCAGTGGCACGGTGGGGGATGCGGCCCTTGGTTGGTCGCAAAGACGGGGCGTTCTGCAAGTTTTGGAGGGGGAGGATATCAGTCATTTGCAGCGTCGTCTTGATCTGCCCGAACCTCGTATTGCGTTGGGGTTGGCGTTGCAGGATGCTGCTCTCATGCGGGCGGCCATTGATATCTCCGATGGTTTGGTGGCTGATTTGGAGCATATAGCGCAGGCCTCTGGGGTGGGGGCGGTGATTCATGCGGAGAAGTTGCCGTTGTCGCCTGCGGCGCAGCGGGTGGTGCATCGTCTTGGTGGGGTGACGGTTTCGGAGATTGGCAAGTTGGTTTTTTGTGGTGGGGAGGATTATGAACTCTTGTTCGCTGCCGCGCCTGCCTGTCATGAGCAAATAATGGAGATTTCCCAGCAAGTAGGGGTGCCCATAACGGAGATTGGTGAATTTACGGCTGAGGTAGGTCAGGTAGCGGTCTTATATCAAGGTCAGACCGTGCGACTGAAGCGGGCTGGCTGGACTCATTTCTAATAAAACCATTAAAAAAAGGAGGGGGTCTGGGGGAGTTCACTCCCCCAGGGTGTGGCCTTTTCCCAATCGCCATCCCAGGGTTTTGCCTTTTCCTAATCGCCATCGTCCAAAATCAAGTATCCGCGACAACAAATCAAAAACATAAGTTGCCTTGTTTAACATGACGATGGCGATGGGGGTCCGGGGGCTCCCGCCCCCGAATCCCACTAAACTTCATAGTATTTTCCAAGACAAAACAAAAAAGCCCCGATCCAAAAGACCGGGGCTTTTTGAATTAAAACCGCATCCAACCTTAGCGCAAAAACTCTTTCCACTTATCCAAGGTAGGCAGATCGATCTGATCCACTTCCGAGGCGATACGTCCAAAGAAGGCAAAGGAGACGCTCAAGGCAGAGTTGACCTTGGGATTGCGTTTTTTGCTGACAAATTGATCCCGAGCATCCTGGTAGTCGGCAAACTCTTGTGGGGTGGGTTTTACCGCTGCCTTTTCGGAAGGATCGGGATAGCTCTGGCGGAATTTCTTGATGTAGGCCACATTTTTGGCCATGGTCAAGACCTCCAGGGTCTGGGTGATCTCTTCGGGAACCGGCTGGTCGCCGGTGGGTTTAAGGGCAACAATTTTACCTTCCAGTTGGGTCACCATAGCCATGAGTTGATCGGTACGATCTTCTTTGATGGCCTTGTAAAAATGGCGTTCCATTTCCAGGAAGAGGGCCTTGGCGGTCAATCCTTTCAGTTGGGTATTTTTGGGAAACTTACCGCTGTTGGCGGTGATTTCACCCTGAATACGACCGATCTCTGTCAAGGCGTTTTGCAAATCTCCACGGGAGGGTGCGCCGCTGGGTTCTTCATAGGCGTAAGAGAACTCTTTGAGTTGCTTACGCATGGCATTGGTTTCTTCTTCGCCGCCTGGTCCCTGGGTCATCACGTAACCGACGCCCCCAGCCACCAGCAGGCCTACCACGCCAATAATGGCCAGCAGGGGAGATTTGCTTTTTGCTGCCGGGGCGGCACCGCCACCCGAAGGGGAGGGAGCATTGGAAGCCGCTGCGGCAGGTTTCGCCCGTACCGGTTCTTCTTCTGCATTGGCAACCATCAGGGCTTCGGCTGCACGAGAGTCAGACATGGAGCCAAACATCATGGTGTGTTCCGAATCACCGCCACCGCCGCCGCCACCACCGCCACCGCCGCCACCCAACTGGGCCGCATCGGGACGTTCCAGCACAAACCGGAAGGGAACTGCGCCAATGCGCAGGTAATCACCCGGTTTGAGGGGTTCCATGGTAACCCGTACATCGTTGATCCAAACACCGTTGGTGCTCTTCAAATCTTCCACGCCCCACTTGCCTTCCGAAGGGAAGACGCGGGCATGCACCCGGGAAATTTTGGAGTATTTAATAGGATGGGTGTTTTCTTCACCCCGCCCAAGGGTGACTTCCTTGTCATCCAGAAAAATTTCAAATCCCTTCTGGGAGGGATCCAACAAAGAGTCATCCAGGCAAATTAGTTTCGCCTTGGGTGGCTTGAGTACACCGCCCATGCCAGGGGCACCCGAACCACCGGTTCCCATCATGACGGTTTGGTCTTCTTTTCCACTCATCCCCATGCTCCATCCAAAAAGAAGGTAGCCGTAGTGAACGGTCTACCTGTGTTCTGTTTTTACCAATCCCTCCAAACACCATGCTACATGAAACTTTGACAAAATCAAAGTTGCAATGGCGGCAGATTAAACTGGGATTGGGCAAGACCATAATACAGGCCAGTATATCCGTTTTCACGGACATAATCAGGATCGATCAACTCGGTATGTTTACCTTTTTCCGCCACCTTGCCATCGCGAATAAAGCAGATGAAATCGGAGTCCACGATGGTGGTCAACCGGTGGGCGATGGTAATGGAGGTACGTCCGGCCAGGATATCCCGCATATTGGCCTGGATTTGGGCCTCGGTTTTGTTGTCCAGGGCACTGGTGGCTTCGTCGAAGATGAGAATTTTGGGACGACGATAGAGGGCGCGGGCGATACACACACGTTGCCGTTGACCACCGGAGAGTCCCACACCTTTTTCACCAATGGGAGTTTGGTAGCCCAGGGAGAGGTTGGTGATGAACTCATCGGCACCCGCTAAGCTGGCAGCGGCTTTCACGGCGGCCATGTCGGGTTCCGGGTCGCCCAGGGCGATATTTTCTGCCACGGAGGCACCAATCAGGAAGCTGTCCTGCAAGACCACACCCATGTTGCGGCGTAATTGGGTGAGTTCCAACTGACGGATATCTTTGCCATCGATGTAGCAGCTACCACCGTTGGGCAAGGGCATGTTGAAGCCCAACACCATTTTGGCGATGGTGCTCTTGCCGCAGCCTGCTGACCCCACGAAGGCCACATGTTCGCCTGGTTCAATGGTCAGCTCGAACTCTTTCATCACGTGGTTTTCTTTACCATTGGAGACGTAGCTGAAGTTGACCTTGTCAAAGACGATGCGACCTTTCATATCTTCACTCAAGGTGGCGGGCATTTGATCGGGGGAGAAGCTGGTGGCTTGTTCTGGATCCACGTTGAGGACATCGCTCACCCGTTCGATGGCGATGCGCACATCCTGGGAGGAGTTCCATAGTTGGACGAACTGGAAGATGGGACTCATCACCAGGCCCAACAGCATTTGGAAGCCCATGAGTTCACCCACCGTCAGTTTGCCCTCCATTACCTGGTTGGCACCCACCCACAGGATGGCCACGGTGGAGGCCAGTGACACCAGTTGGTTGAGGCTGTCGGAGATCAAGCGCAAACGCTGCATCTCAAAGCCCATGTTGACATTGTCCACAAAGGCTTCTTCCCAGCGGGCACGGGCCATGTATTCATTGGCGGTGGCCTTGATGGCCTCGATACCGTTGAGGGATTCAATGAGATAGGATTGGGATTTGGAGTTGGTGACAAACATTCTTTGGGCGATATCCTTGATCTTGGGCGTAAAATACAAGGTAATCACCACATACATGGGGATGAAGATGAAGGCCACGCCGGTGAGGGCACCGCTGTAGCCCATCATCATGAACAGGTAGAGAAAGAGCATCAGGCTGCTCAGCACCACGGTGATGGTAGAGCCGGCCAGGATGGCGCGAATCTTGGCGTTTTCACCGAAGCGGGCGAGAATTTCACCCTTGTTGCGGGTGAGGAAAAAGCTCATGGGCAGGCTCAAGACGTGCCGGTAAAACTCGGACATCATCTTCATATCGATACGGGTGGTGGTGTGGGCCAGCAGGAGGCTTTGTCCCACGGTGGTGACCGTTTTAAAGATGGCCACCAGGATCATACCACCCAACATCATGTTGAGCAGGCTCACATCTTTGTGCACCACCACCGTGTCCACGATGGTTTGGATAAACAATGGAGAGGCCAATCCCAGCAGGTTGAGGAGGAAGGCCCCCAACAGGGCATCCAGGAAAAATTTCTTGTAGGGCCAGATATAGCCCACAAAGTGCATTATGGGATTTTTGGGGGGCTGGATTTGCTCAAATTTCAGGGTGGGGTTCAGACCAATGAACACACCCACCTCGGGTGGGGTTTCTACCCCGGCCACTTGAGCCTGGGTCCATCCTTCCTCGAACTCTTTACGGGAGAGTTTGCGGAATCCGGCTTCCGGGTCAGCCAGGTGGACTTCGTTTTCGGTGATGCGGTAGAGGACGGCGTAGTGGTAGCCTTCCCAACCGACGATGCCGGGCAGTTTCACTCCCAGGAGTTCTTCATAACGCAGGGCGTAGGCAGCGGCACTGAAACCCATGATTTCCGCGCCGGTGATGATGGCGTTGGGGGTGATCTTGCTGCTGGAGAGGTTGCTCAATTCCGCCACCTGGCCAAGGGCGAACTCTTTGCCATAGTGGTTGACGATCATGGTCAAGCAGGCGGCTCCGCAGTCGCTGTCTGCCCGCTGGCGAATAAGAGGAATCTGTTTGATGGCCCCCCGTTTGGCCCGATTTTCCTCTCTTTCGATATCCCGGAATTCCTCTTCCGAGACCCCTTCCCGCAAGCGGATGCGTTGATCCACCCCTTCCGCCCGCAGACGGATATCGGATTCTTCTTTTTCCTTGTTTTGCAGCTTTTTGGCGTGGATGCGCAGATTTTCGTGGAGTTCTGGATTAATGGCCAGAATTTTTTCAACTTCGGTCTGGCGCACCACCAGGACGGTGACATCGGTGATGGCGGTGGCGGTATGGGGTTGGATACCTTTGGTGCCCAGTTCGGGCAGGGCGGCCACTTCGCCGAACAGGTTGCCACGGTAGAGGCGTTCCAGGACAATGGGTTCGCCTTGTACCGGTTTGCGGACCAGTTCCACTTCACCTTTTTCGATGTAGTAGAGGCGGGGGTCGTTGGCCCCTTGGGCGTAGACCGGATTGTTGGCCCGGATGGTCTTGATACCCAGATCATGGAGAATTTCCATGAACTGTTGTGGGGTATACTTGCCACTGCCCAGCATGCCGCGCAACCGCTGGGAGAGGGTGATATAGCCCACCTCCCGTTTAAACAGTTGGTCCATGGCCGGGTTGGTGGGGAGCAGGCGGCGTACCTTATCGGCGGGCAGGACCATGACCACGGTGGGCATTTCCGCCACAATGTGGTAAGGCCAGGTTTCTTCCTTGATCAAGCAGGGTTCGCCGAAGCTGGCATCTTTTTCCAAAAGACCCAGGCTGCTGCGTTTGCCATCCTGGACTTGTTTGAGACGAACCCGCCCGGAGAAGATGTAGTACATGCCGTCCATGGGCTTGCCCTGTTCGGTCACGTTTTCTCCGGCCTTGAAGGTTTTCATCTCGAAGATGGACATCAAAAACCGCTTGTCGGCATCGGCCAACAGGCTGAACATAATGTGCGTTTCGAGAATATATTGAACGGCTTCTTGAACGGCATTCATGATTTTGGCTCCCGCAACACAAGCACTTGGAAATCGGTAAAGAGGAGAAGACCTTCCAGGTCATTCCCTCCCGCCATCAACCGACTTGGGCGAACCCTGTCGGGGGCAGGAGGGTTACCCGATGGGGTTATTCCTCTTGGGTAAAGAATCTGGAGATGGGTGAAAAGGCCAGCTCAATGAAGCGTTTTTCGCCCACCTTGATCTCGGCGATACCTTCGAGACCAATTTCAAGGCGTTTGGGCCGTGAGTTGAGTTTGGAGATGGTTTCGGATTCCAGGGCGACCCGCACCACATACATGGACTCTTGCCCCTTTATTTCGCCGGGCTTGGTGCCAATATCGCTGATCAAGCCCACGGGAATGCCGAACTCCTGGTAGGGATAGGCAAAATATTTGATCTGCACCCGCTGTTCCTTGCGCAAGCGACCGATATCTTTGTTTTGTACCAGAACTCTTGCTTCCAGGGCGGCACTGTCTTTGACGGTGGTGACGAGTGGTGAACCGGGGTTGATCATGTGACCGGGTTTGACATGCACTTGAGTTACCAGACCGGGGAAGGTGGCGGTATAGTTGGTGGTGGTTCCTTCATGGGAGACGCCATGCACCAGTTTTTCCGAGTCGTCGATTTGTTTTTTCAACTTGTTGATCTGGGCGGTGCTACGTTCAATTTCATTGTCGTAGCGATTTTTCAACTGGGTCTTTTCATTTTGGATCTGAACGATGTCGTTTTTAATTTTTTCTTTGTTGAAAGCGTTCAGGTTGACCTGGATGGCATCCACATTGGCCTTGGCATCCAGGGTTTGTTTTTCCAGATCGTTGGCCAGATTTTTTGCCCGGTCGTATTCTGCCTTGGTGATATCTTTGTTGCGAAAGAGATTTTCTTCCACGGCCAAATTTTTGCGGGCTTCAGCCAGCTTGCCTTCGGCGTGGGCGACGGTGCGTTTGGCAGATTCCAGATTTTGTAGAAGCAGGGTTCTCTCTTTATCCATATTATTGAGGGAGAGTTCCAATTGTTTGAGGCTTAAGTCAAACTGGCGATTTTTATGTTCAAATTCTTCGGTTTGATTGGTGATGCTTTTTTCCAACTCATCCCGTTTGGCTTGCAGACCGGCCTGTTCCGACTCATTGGTTACCCTGGTTTTTTGCACTTCCAGGAGGGGGGTGAGGGAATCAACCCGGTCGCCTTCGTGGACCATGACTCTGGCCACCATACCGGCATCCACCGCTTCCATGGTGACGGCTTCCCGTTCCAACTTGAGGGGGCCGATGACCAGTTCGTCTTTTTTTGCCCAGAATGAATAAACCAATGTGACAATACAAATGACCCCGACCAGATAGATGGGACCACGTAAGACCCATGACGGAGCGGAATACAGTAATCGGGCGGCCTTGATGGGATGCCGCACGGGCGGCAGGTAGGCATGTTCCACTTTGACGGCTTGATTGTTTTCTGCCATTTGCTCTCTCCACTATTTTTTTGGGCCAGTGGGCCAATGGTGGGGATTATGGGAAACACTCCCGCAAAATTCAAGCATTTCTGACCTCTATTATCCCTTTTGTCCACCAATTAAAAGGGGAGGTCAGAAAGAATTATCCGCTTTTAGCGTTTTGCACTTCGGTGGAAAGCCACTGGTTGAAAATTTTATCGATGATTTGACTGCGCAGGACATCGCTGATTTCTGCCTGCATGATCTCTTCGATGCGATAGACCGACCAGTAACCATTTTGCGAGAAGGGGCCAACCACAGATTTGGCGGTGCTGGAGAAGATGGCTTTATCGATTTCCGGCGGCAGGCTGCCTTTTTTGTAACAGCCCAGGTAGCCGCCCGCAATGCGACTGGTGTTTTCCAGGGAGTATTGGCGGGCCAGGGTGGAAAAATCGGCTTCCTCTTTGCTGACCCGATTTTTGATGCTTTCCGCCTCTTCCCGGGTTTTCACCACGATGCGGGCCAGACAGGCCATTTTCAGATTGTCGCGATTTTGTTGGAAGAAGGCGTCCACTTCCTTGGGACCTACCATCACCGTTTTTAATTTTCTCTTCAGAAGTTCGCTGACGATGGCATTTTTCCAGTGTTCCTGACGGACCCCATTCATGCGGCAGTAGGTATTGAAGGCAACCGCAGAACCCAATCCCATCATGCGACGTTTTTCTTCGCTGATGGCTTCCAGCTCTTCATCGGTATAGCTGATGCCACGGGCGCGGGCATGGAGATTGATCACCTCTATTTCGATCAATTGATAGATGGTGTTGCGAAAGGTTCCGTTGATCTTGAGCAGGTTGACCACATCTTCCACGGTAATGGGTTTACCTTGGACCTTTGTCAAGACGTCTTGCATTTTCATAATGAACGATTCCTTTTATTGGTCGGACAGGGCCTGTTATTTCCATCACCTGCCATTTTTTGGGAACCGGTTGGCTCCTAAGTGGTTCTACATATTAGCGAAAATCATTGGGACGTAGAGTATATTTTTTGAGCATCTGGTAGATGCGGGAACGGGAAAGTCCGGTTTCGTTGCAAATTTTTTGCACGTTACCTTTATGTTTTTCCAAAGATTTGACCAAAAATTCCTTTTCTGCTTCCCGACGGACGGCCATCATGTTGTCTGATTCATCTTCTTCTTCCTCCCCCAGCAGGTGGAGGCGGCGATAGCGTTCGGGCAGATCCTGGATGGCCACTGGTTGCAGATCATCGGCGATGCAGAAGACATATTTGGCCAGATTTTTCAGTTCGCGAATGTTGCCGGGAAAGCTGTAATCATTGTAGATAAACTGGCGTAATTCTTTGTCAAGTTTCGGAATTTTTCCGCCTGGACCTGACATTTCCTGGAGAAAGTATTCCAGCAGGGTTTCGATTTCATCCCGACGTTCCCGCAGGGGTGGAATGTGCAGGGGGCAGACGTTGAGGCGAAAGTAGAGGTCTTCGCGAAAGATGCCCTGTTTGACCATGGTTTCCAGGTTTCGATTGGTGGCGGCGATGACCCGGACATCGATGCGGTAGGATTTGTCCGAACCCACCCGTTGCAGTTCGCCTTGTTCCAGTACCCGCAACAGGTTGACCTGGGCAGAGAGTTCCAGGTCACCGATTTCATCAAGAAAGATGGTTCCTCTATCGGCTTCCTCGAACTTGCCTTTGCGGTCGGTGGTGGCTCCGGTGAAGGCCCCTTTCACATGGCCGAACAATTCGGATTCGATCAAGCCTGCTGGGAAGGCCCCGCAGTTGACGGCCACAAATTTTTGCCGGTTGCTGTTTAGGTGGATGATGCGGGCAAACAATTCTTTACCGGTTCCGGTTTCTCCTTCCAGAAGGACGGTGAGATCGGTAGGGGAAATTTTGGAAATAATACGCAGCAGGGATTCAATGGCTTCGGATTGTCCCAGAATGCCTTCCAGGATCAAGGATTCGGGTCCATCTTTATTGGGCAGGGGCAAATCCAGCATGCGATCACCGGGCATGCGATTGTTGGATTGCAGGCTGGCAAATTCGATAAAGGCTCCCCGCAGCAGGTCCAGTTCGTGGAAGAGGGCCTGCTTTTTGGACTCGTGCAGTTCATGGTAACCGAGAATGCGAATTTTTAACGCTTCGATTCTGGCGATATGTTCATTCAACACCACGCCAAAGCGACCATCCTCGTAGAAGGGTGAGGTATGGTTTTGGAAGGGTTGGGAAAAATCCAGATTAGGCATTTCGTCCATAGAGCCAGCAACATCCCCCGAATGTTAGAGTCTGTGGATTACTTAGCGCAGGTAAGCCATAGCCTGTGTAATTTTACGAAATTTTTCCCCATCGCCCCCTTTATCGGGATGGTGGATGAGGGCCAGTTGTCGATAGCGTTGGTGGATTGTAGATTGATCCACGGGGTCTTGCAAATCCAGCAGGGCCAGGGCGTCTTTCCGATTATCCCAGGCGTTAAATTGTTTCCAGAAGCCGTTTAGCAGGTCATCCACCTGTTGGCGGTTGGTATTTTCCAAATGGTCCAGGGTCAAATAGTAGGAGGCAAGTGGATCCCCTAATGCGGGTATCGTGCCATTTTCGCCTGGCCAGGGGTGGAGCTGGATGGACAGGCAGTGGATGGCCAAATCACCTGTTTTTTCCCTTAATAACTTTCCTTTTAACAAATAAAGAAAATGAAACAGTAAAAAATGAACTTGGAAGAGAACCAGGGTGTCGAGTAATGAGCTTTCATTTAAAATAGGTAGTCCTCGTTGGCGACATTCCTGCAAGAGGTCATACTCTTTTATCCCTTGTGGGTGGCGTTGGAGGATGGTCAGGAGTTGGTCCATCATCGAGTTGCACGCCTGGGGGTTTAAATGCATGGCGGAAAAAACGGCTTCAGAATTCATGGTTTTTCCATTACAGGGGGATGGGTGAGTAAAAAGGTTCCTCGGGTTGCCATCCAGTCTAAAAAGGGGCAGTATAGCCTATTTTCCTGAATGTTGATACTCGGTAATTTACCCTAATGAGATTGGGTTGAGGCGGGCTGGCAGGTGATGGAGAAATGCTAGTCATTGTTGACACTTATTTAGAAAAAAGGCTATAAGAGGGTGCTTGTTGAGGGGGTAGTGTTGAGAATTGTGAATGAAAAAGGGTTGGGAGAGGGAATGGCAGAAGCGTCCAATTTATTAGACAGGCTATGCAAAAATTTAGAATCTGTCATTCAAGGCAAGCGGGGTGCTCTGCGCCAGGTGCTGGCAGCCTTCGCAGGGGGCGGTCATGTCCTGTTGGAAGATGTCCCCGGTACCGGCAAAACCACCCTCGCCAAAGCCTTGGCCAAATCCACCGGTTGCGATTTCAAACGCATTCAATTTACCCCCGATTTAATGCCCTCCGATATCACCGGATTATCCATCTACCATCCCAGCAACCACGCCTTCACCTTTCGACCAGGACCGGTCTTTTGCCATATCCTGCTGGCCGATGAGATCAACCGTGCCTCCCCCCGCACCCAATCCGCCCTCCTGGAGGCCATGGCTGAGGGACAGGTCAGTGTGGAAGGGGTGGTGCATCCTCTACAGGAGCCTTTTTTCGTTATTGCCACCCAAAATCCAGTGGAATACCATGGCACCTATCCCTTGCCAGAAGCCCAACTGGATCGTTTTGCCCTTTGTTTGGGATTGGGATATTTGAGCGCGGAGGAAGAAACCGCCCTGTTGTCCCTGCAAAGCAAGACCCACCCCCTGGATCATCTCACCCCTTGTTTAACCTTGTCGGAGGTAATCCACATTCGTCAGGCTGCCAAAGAGGTGCGGGTGTCGGAAGCCATCCGTCATTACATGGTGGCCCTGGTGCGGGAAACCCGCCAGGCAGAAGGGGTGAAACTGGGTGCCAGTCCCCGTGCCGCCCTGGCCCTGATGAAATGTTGCCAAGCCCTGGCCCTGGTGGATGGAATGGATTTTGTGACTCCCGAACAGGTACAAGAGTTGGCCGTCCCAGTCCTTGCCCACCGCCTGATGCTGGACCCCCAGGCCCGCTTCGCCGGAGTGACCGGCGAAAAAGTGGTGGCAGCCCTGTTGCAAAAGGTTTTAGTTCCCCGCTAGTTGAAGTAATATGGGCAGATTGTTAATGGTGCGCCAGCTAAAGCGGGGAACACAGGGTTCTCCATAGGAATGGGCACCTTAAATATCCTGGCAAACCGGGAAACGGGGGTTGCCTTTCTTATTAAATTACATCCCTTCTTTCTCGTGTCCAGCCGGACAAAAATATGATGTCATCAGGTTTAATAAAGAAAACGCACATGGCGTCACCAGATTTAAGGGAGCGCGGCAGGAGGTGTCATGAAACTGATCAAAAACAGGGGCAACGACCGGGTTTTGGATGAACTGCGCCGTGCCCTGGTGCCTTCTGTCAACCTGGACATTGCCACTCCCTCCTGCTCTCTGTTTGCCTTTGCCGAGCTAAGGGAACTTTTAGATAAAGTTAAAAGCTGCCGGATAATTCTGGCATCCAACAAAGATCAGGAGTTGGGATGGCTGGGTTCCACCGGCGACCGCTCCTTTCGCAATCGTTTGACCATCCGCTATCTGGCCCGACAATGCGCCGCCTGGATCACCAAGAAGGCAGAGGTACGGATTGCGCCGACCTTGTTGCCCCAATCGGCCATCATGATTTATCACCCCGATCCCCACCAGCACCGGGTGATCACCGGCCATTGCCCGTTCACCACCGACGGCTTGGGCATGACACCCGGCAACCAGTTCAGCTTGATCCAGTGTGCGGACACTGCCGAAGAGGTGGCCGCATTAGGCTCCTGGTTTGGTCACCTGTGGAACTCCACCAGCGATGATAAAGCAAGGGTACTGGACCGCTTGCAATCGTTGGCCAGCCACAAGGCCCCCTCTTTGGTCTACTTTCAAATTCTCCACAATGTATTCAAGAACAGTGGGGAGTCCTTGGATGAGGAGCAGATTATTAAATCTGCCACCGGCATTCGTAACACCATTGTCTGGAATAAACTGTTTCGTTTTCAGAGAGATGGGGTGTTCGGAGCCATTGATAAACTGGAACGGTATGGCGGCTGCATCATTGCCGACAGCGTGGGTCTGGGGAAGACCTTCGAGGCGTTGGCGGTGATCAAATATTATGAATTGCGCAACGACCGGGTGCTGGTCCTGTGCCCCAAGCGGTTGCGGGACAACTGGACCCTCTACAAGGCCAACGACCGGCGCAATTTTCTGGCAGCGGACCGCTTCCATTATGATGTGCTCAACCATACGGATATCAGCCGGGATGGGGGTTTTTCCGGCGACATGGACCTTTCCCATGTCAATTGGGGCAACTATGACCTGGTGGTGATCGACGAATCCCACAATTTTCGCAACAAGCCCTCCCATGTGGAGCGGGAGAGCCGCTATGGCCGCCTGATGAGCCGTATTATTCGGGCAGGGGTGAAGAGTCGGGTGTTGATGCTGTCGGCCACGCCGGTCAACAACCGACTGGCGGATCTCAAGAATCAGCTTGCCTTCATCACGGAAGGCAATGATACCGTCTTTGGGGAGCATGGTATTCTCAGCATCGAACACACCACCCGCGTGGCCCAATTTCAGTTCAACCAGTGGCTGGGACTGCCCAACGAAACCCGCAAGCCGGAAAGCCTCACCGAAATGCTGGGGTTTGATTATTTCAAACTGTTGGACATGTTGACCATCGCCCGCTCCCGCAAACATTTGGTCAAATATTATGGAATCACCGAAACCGGACGCTTTCCCGAACGCTTAAAACCCCGCAACTTTCACCCGGATGTGGATTTGCAGGGAGACTTTCCCCCCGCCCGCATCATCAATGATGAAATCCGTCGTCTCAACCTGGCGGCCTATACCCCCTTGCGATATGTCCTGCCAGACAAACGGGCCGCTTACGATGCCCGGTATGATACCCAGGTGCAGGGTGGCAAGAGCCGCTTTCGCCAGGTGGACCGGGAAGAGAATATGAGTCACCTGATTCGGGTCAATCTGCTCAAACGCATGGAAAGTTCGGTGGACTCCTTTTCCCACACCCTGGAGCGACAACTGGCCCAGATTAAAATTTTGCAGGATAAATTGAAGACCTACAAAAAGAATGGCAAGGCGCAAGTGGAGGCGGTTTCCATTCAGGAGATCGACTTGGATGATCCCCATTTTGAAACCTTGCTGGTGGGAGATACGGTGAAGGTGTTGTTGCAGGATGTGGATGCCCCGCGCTGGATACAGGAGTTGGAGGAGGATCGTCTGAAAGTGGCGCGCATGTTTCATGCCGCCCGGCGGGTTACTGCGGCCACCGACGCCAAACTGGCCACCCTGAAAACCTTGATCCGGGAAAAGGTGGAGCAGCCCATCAATGGGGGCAACCGGAAGATGATTATCTTCACCGCCTTTGCGGATACGGCGGAATATCTTTATGGGGCGTTGGCTGATTGGGCAAAGCAGGAATTGTCCCTGGAGAGTGCCATGATCACCGGTTCTGGCAAAAACCGCTCCACCCTGTCCGCCATTGGTGGGGATATGGGGCGGATTCTGGCCGCCTTTTCCCCACGCTCCAAGGAGTGCCCACCGGACTTATTGCGGGATGGTGAGCTGGATTTGCTGATTGCCACCGATTGCATTTCCGAGGGGCAAAATCTTCAGGATTGCGACTGCCTGGTCAACTACGACATTCACTGGAACCCGGTACGGATTATCCAGCGGTTTGGCCGCATCGACCGCATCGGCTCCACCAATGAGAAGATTCAACTGGTCAATTTTTGGCCCAATTTGGAGTTGGAGGAGTATATCAATCTGGAACAGCGGGTGAGCGGGCGAATGGTGTTGCTGGATGTTTCCGCCACCGGCGAGGAAAACGTCATCGAATCGCTGCCCGCCGACCGGATGAACGATCTGGAATATCGGCGCAAACAGATGACCCAACTGATGGAAACGGTCATCGATATGGAAGATGTGGATGGCGGCATTTCCATCACCGATCTGACCTTGAACGATTTTCGCATGGATTTGGCGGGATTGCGGAGCAGCATTTCCCAAGATCCAGATCAACTGCCCCTGGGTTCCTTTGCGGTAACCACCACCATGGGCAGCGGGGAGGCCGCCATTGCCCCCGGCGTCATTTTCTGTTTGCGGGCCGCTTCCGAAGCCGCCCTGGCCCATGTGGAACCGGGCTATCCCCTGGCCCCTCATTATCTGGTTCATGTGGGGGAGAGCGGAGCCATCCTGTTGCCCTTTACCCTGGCCAAACAAATTCTTGATCGCATGCGCAAGTTGGCCATGGGGCAGGATCAACCGGATGCCGCCGCCTGTGCCCGTTTTGACCAGACCACCAGGGATGGGCGGGATATGACCTCTGTGCAAAAATTATTGGCCAAGGCGGTGGCGGCCATTTCCGGCAAAAAAGAGGAGCGGGCCATGGCCAGCCTTTTCACCCCTGGTGGCACCCATGCCATGAAGGGGGAGTTTGCCGGCATGGATGATTTTGAAGTGGTGGCCTATCTGGTGATTTTGCCGTGAGTGCCATTGCCCCAATTTTGAAGGCCTTGGCCCTGCCTGCGGAAACCAGGGTGGAGCAGCGGGTGCCGAAAAAATTGTTGCTGGAGCACGGTGCGCCCACGGCAGCGGACAAACGCAAGATACAGGAGGGGATCGAAGAGTTGCATTGGCTGGCCTCCCTCAAACCCATCCATTGCCCCACCCCGGCCTATCAGGATGAAATTCGGGAATATTTGGAAATTGCGGTGGTGAGTGTCACCTTGCGGCAACAGGAGAGGGGCGGACAACGTTTATTGACCTTGATCCATCGGGCCATCCCCTATCCCTTGTTGTTGATCGCCGTTTGCGGGAGCGAATTATCCCTCTCCCTGGCCCATAAACGTTTTTCCCAGGGGGAGACGGGCAAGGTGGTGTTGGATGAGGGGGGCATCCTCCAGGTCAACGTGGTGGAAGACCACCCCATGGACCAGGAATTTCTCTCTGCCATGAACACGGCGGGCCAACCAGCTAAAAATTTGTTTGTCCTCTATCAGGGCTGGGTCCACCGGTTCGAGGCCCTGCTTGCCAGCCGTATTACTTCCTGCTTTGTGTTGCCAGCAACGGAAGAACAGGCGGA
>JADFXB010000410.1 GCA_015233935.1 Magnetococcales bacterium
GATAGAACGGATCCAACAGATTGACAACGGAAAGAGGGTTATTCTTCCATCAACAGCAGGGTATGGGAGAGTTGGGCAAAATTGTGGATCATTTCTGTCCGGAGTTTAACCTCCAGCCGCAGCAAGGCAGGCAGATTATTTTCATGCCATTCCAAAACTTTCATCCCCACCAGGCGACAAGCCAGGTGTTCTTGAACCGGTACTTTGAGGGCAGGTGGAAGATGCAGGGAGATGGCCAACTGGGCGAATGCGTCAAAAGAAAAGGTGGGGGGGGTGTCTGCCGACAACGCCACCTCGCACAACACCCCGGAAGGACTCACATTGACCACCAGGGCATGCAGGGTATGCTGGCCCAAGTGCAATTGGGCGGTGGTATGGGGTAGGTGAAAACGGGGTTGGTTGCGCAAACGACGGGCCGGGGCCACCTGTTCCACCATCTCCGCCAGTTGGCTGGCGGTATAGGGGTTGGGAAGAATATGGCGAAACCCCATGGCCTGCAAACCGGACACATGTTGAGGCTGATGGTGGGAGAGAACCACCAGACAGGTCACCTGATTGGCAAAACGTTGCACCACGGGCGGAATATCCCGATTACGTCCGGCATGTTCCAACTCGCTCAATCTGTCGCTTAAAATAGCCAGTTGGATAGGAATGGGATTGCAATAGGATAACCCCTCTTCCAGACTAACCGCCTCATGTATGCGACAATCGCTGATTTCTGCACGCAGAAAATTTTTCAGCAGGGCGCGGGTGGAAGAATATTTATCGACAATCAAAATATCTCTTGGCATGGTCAGACAGGGAGCTGGAAGTGGGTGCCAATGGTTCAGAATCACTATACCGCAAGTAT
Source organism: Magnetococcales bacterium (assembly GCA_015233935.1). Lineage (GTDB taxonomy): Bacteria > Pseudomonadota > Magnetococcia > Magnetococcales > JADFXB01 > JADFXB01. The sequence goes on from JADFXB010000410.1 coordinate 851, forward strand.
GCGCGTATGCAATGGTGACCATGGGGAACAGCGTGGATTGTAAAAGATGATTGAAACCCAAACCTCTTTATATCAGGCCAATGGGCCGACCCATGCCACTGTTTACCTGGTGAATCAGGTATTGGACCACCTACTCCCCCATCAACGGGTATTGGAGCTGGGGTGTGGGGGCGGGGAGGCCCTTTGTCAAATTCTTCAGCAGAGAGGGGATGTGCAGGTGGCGGGAATTGAGCGGGTGGAGGCGTTTGCCCGTCGTGCCCAGGCACGGCTGCAAGAAGGGGTGATCCGCACGGCAGACCTTCGCCAATATACAAGTTTTGCCGACTGTGGCAGCTATGATCATGTCTTTTGCAACCCACCCTTCTGGCCGGTTGGCAAAGGGCGTTTGCCTGCCGACCCGCTCCGGGCGGCCAGTCGGTTTGAGTTGAATGGTGGGGTGGATGCCTTTATCCAGGCAGCGGTCCATATGTTGCGTGTGGGGGGATTTCTGCACATGATCCATCTGGCAATCAGGGAGGCGGAGATTGCTCAACTTCTCCTGCATCATGGTTTGACCATTCACCAGGTGCGTCACCAGGAGGGAGGTGGCAGCAGAGGAACCCTTTGGGTCTTGTTTCGCGCTTGCAAAGAGGCAGAAATTGCCGGATGATGGAAAAAACTTCCTTTGCTGTTGGACCTATCCATGCGCAAAAGCAACGGTCTGTCGGAACCCATAGGCCATTATCTTACGGTGGTTGCCGCCCCCTTTCTCTCCCATCCCCGTTCACGGGGCTGGCGGTTGACCAGGGTTTGGGAGCAGGTGGTGGGGGCCTCTCTTGCCGCCCATACCGAACCGGTCAAATTACAGGAAGGGGTGTTGACCATTCGGGTGGACTCTCCTGTTTGGATGCACCAACTCTCCTTTTTGCAGGATGAATTGTTGGAAAAGCTGGCCTCCTTGTGGCAGGAGGATTCGGTCTTACGCATTGAATTACAACGCGCCCCCCTGCAACGGCAAGTTGCCAAAAAATCCAAGGAAAGCAAGCTGAAACCCACCACAGAGGAGATTGGTGAAGCCCGGTCTCTGGCAGGCATTATTCAGGATGAGCCGTTACGGCGAGCAGTGGAGCGGTATCTGAAAAATCAGATGGCTCGCAATCGCCAACAACAGATGGTAACTGGATGATTTT
>JADFXB010000411.1 GCA_015233935.1 Magnetococcales bacterium
GTTCCTTATATTTGGCAACTCCGTAATTAAAATTCATTTTCGAGGCACTGGGGCCAAGATCCACATGGGTAAAGCCAGTGGCCGACAGACGGCAAACAATGTCGGTGAACAGGGCAGAAGTACCATAATATTTGGCATAGGCTTGATTGCGGCAAATATAAAAAGTATAGGCAACCTGCTTAGTGACATGAAAAAGCAAAACTCCAGCCACAGGGTGATCTTCAAAAAAAGCAAGATGCAATCGAATCCTTTCAGGAAAACGTTGCATCAGGTCAGCTATTTCGGTCTCGCTATGGGTGGGACTTACACCATGACGCTGATAGGTTTCATTGAATAGTTCTATAAAATGGGCTAAATTTTCCTTGCCACTTTCAATAAATTTTATACCCATGCGAATTGCGGCACGGACACCGCAAGCTTGCTTCTTGTGGAGCCGATGCAAAATATCTCCTCCAGTCAATTGAATACCATGGCACAGCCATTGTTTGTAAAGAGTGAATCCATTGATATATAAAGAAAAATCCACGACTTGATTGGGGGGGGAACTGTAATAAGGTGGTGGCAAAATCATATCGATGCCGCTCCAACCAGCGTTGCAAACATAGTCCTGAACAGCGATGACACATGCGCGAACAAGATCTGCTGAAGGGGATGGGGCAAGCACCAAACCACCAAAAGAGGCACCCAGGGGAGAAGAAAATAACAACTTTCCATCTTCTTTCAGTAAACCACCTGGAAGTAAAGCAATTATTTGTTTATTATGACGTATTAGTAAATGATTAAAATTATATCTGTCAGGCGGGTGATAGGCAAGGAAATTCAGATCATGAAAAATCGCCCCATTTCCCGCCTTGGCCAGAAAATCTGCCCAAAGAGGGTGTTCAGCTGCATGTAAAGGAGTAACGGTTAATTCGGATGGGTGGATCATGGTATCCGCGCTCGCCGAACGGCTGTGTTAATTTCATGGAGCGTGTAGGTTTGCTCTCCGGAGCGAACCACCCATTCCAATAAATCCAATAACAAGGTACGTAATCCACGGCCAGGATGTCGCGCAAGCAACAAACGCTCTGGATTGTGATAAAACCCCTTCGTGCTTTGGTAGAAAGGGATGGAAGGGGCATTGATGTAAACCAAATTGGGGTGAAAATCAAATACCTTGAGACCTGATGTATCCAATGGCAGACGGTTGAGTTGGAACTCCGAATAGCTTGCCACCAAGTCGGCATGGTCAGCGTACCAAGTGGGAATCATGACGATGTTATGTTCACGAAACCATGGGCGCAATCCGCCAATCAGGGGAATCTGTACGCTGGCATCGTACTCAAGTCCCAGTTCAGCAAACAAGGGGGGCAAGGCACTGTCCCAAAAGAGGGCATGGGAACGAGAACCCTTGGCTTCAGGGGCAAATTGACGGGTCTTGTTTAAAATATAAGCATAAACCTCCGGTTCGGGTAGCAACCATGTCGCATCCCCATGTTCCTGAAGCAACTGTTGGAATAGGGAACCATTGCGGCGAAAATTAGGATGTATACCCTTTTCATGTTTGCCGCACGCTACCCCTTCATGGGTCACGAACAGGGTACAACACACCCCAGCGTCATCAAACAAGTTGAGAAGATCCGCCAGTACCGCAGGATGTGCCCATTCCACATCTACGGAAAAGCACAACTGTCTGGGGATGGATTGGTCCATATCACCCCTTGTGGACAATAACCCGCTCACGAAATCCAAGCACGAAGGGAACACGCTCGGCAGGTGGCGGAAGGACAATGGAAGGAGTAGGTGCTCCGGTCAGCAAGTCAACCACCAGACGGGGCAACGGGACGTTATTCATGGTGGTCAGATAGCTGTAACCATTGAGCCGACAGTTGCCTTCCATCAGGTAGTAACGACCGCTCCCTGTCTGACGGCGGAATTCCAGATTGATGGGGCCACGCCACCCCCCCGCCCGGTAGATGATTTCACGAGCCAAAGTAAGAAGCCCCTGGTCGTCGTCCATGATCTCTCCCGCACAACCG
>JADFXB010000412.1 GCA_015233935.1 Magnetococcales bacterium
TGCGGGAGCAGTTGCGGGCTTATGAAATTCGCATTATCCAGGAATCCATCCGCGATGCGGATGGCGATCGTCGCTTGGCCGCCCGTAGGCTGGGCATTGGCCTGTCCAGTCTTTATCGTAAATTGGACCAATCTATTACTGACGGGTAGCACAAACACTCCCGGTGATCATACCCCCCCGGCAACCTGTTTGAGGATGGATGAATGACACGCGCAAGAACTCTTCTGGCTTCCTTGTTTTGCACTGTGATAATGACCTGGCAGGCCCCCGTGGCACTGGCCGGGGACGTGGAAAAAGATTTTACCGAGGCACGGCAACTCTTTAACGACGACAATCTGGCAGATGCCGTACCCATTTTGCGTCGCAACGTGGCTGAAAATCATCTTCCTTCCATTCTGTTGCTGGCCTACATTCAGGATTTGGCTGAGGAAAACGTGGAAGCCGTCAAGCTTTTGCGCAAGGCCGCCGATATGGACAGCCCCCAGGGGCAATTCTATCTGGGACGCATGCTCTCCCGTGGTGAAGACGGGGTGCGGGTTGACCTGCCGGAAGGGCGCAAATGGATCAACAAGGCAGTGGAGGCAGGATATCCTCCCGCCATGGTCTATCTCTCTCTCGCCTATCGTCGGGGTGAATTAGGCATGTCGGTAGATGAGGACAAGGCCTATAAACTGCTTACGCAAGCGGCTGAAAAAGGCTATTCCCCTGCCATGCAAATGCTCTCTGACGCCTTCCGCTTAGGTCAGATGGGCCTGCCCAAGGACAAGGAAGAGGCTACCTACTGGAATAAAGAGTTTCAAAAGGCCAAAAAGGTTGAAGCTGAAAAATTGGCCAAAGAAGCCGTTCCCGTTCCTGAACCCAAATGATCACGGGGTGCTTCCGGTTTAACAGGAAGAAAAGAGGCTGGTTACTGTGGCCTCTTCTTCTGTTATCCACCCCGGCATGGGGGGGAGATCCCTTTTTGGGCAAGGAAATTTACGCAAAGCATTGCGTTAAGTGCCATGGCCAGAATGGTCGGGGAGAGATGGCTGGCATGCCTGACTTTTCCTGGAAAGGTGCTGACCGCAATGGTCTGTCACGTTCGGATCCACAACTTGTCGGACGCATCAAGGTGGGCAAGGGCATCTGCCCAGCCTTCCACGGCATTTTGACGGACCCGGAAATCATGAACGTTGTCACCTACTTGAGAACCTTCCGCTAATGCGTATATCCATCTTGGCATTATTGGCCTCTCTGGCCCTGGCGGCTTGTTCCGAACAACCCGCTGATTCAAAAAAGGGGAAGGCGACCGGTAGCACCACCGCCGCGCAACCGGCTGCTCCTGCTCCCCAACCAGCTCCCCCCGCCGCCCAACCAGCTCCTGCCCAACCTGCTGCCGCCAGTAAAGAGGTGGTGGTGGATTATCGGGTGCTGGATCAATTTGAAGTGGGGGATAAGGTCTACGTCCGTTCCTTTTTGCTGGACGACAAGCAGCAATCCCTGTGGATTGGCACCTCCCTGGGTGTCCATGAGATCGATCTGAAAAATCAGCAGGTGAAACAAACCTTCACTCGCGATCATGGCCTGGCCAATGAATATGTCTTTGGCATGGGACGGGATCGGGATGGCTATATCTGGTTTGGCACCAATGCCGGTGGAGCCTCCCGCTTCAAGGATGGCAAATGGCAGACCTTCTTCCCCATGCATGGCCTGGCCGACTACTGGGTTTACACCTTTGCCAACCATCCCGATGGCAAATTGTGGGTGGGAACCTGGGCCGGGGTGAGTCGCTTTGATCCCGATACGGGTAAGTTTGAAAACTTTGTCAAAGAGTTGATCAACGAGTGGGTTTACGCCATCGATATCGACTCGCAAAAACGTACCTGGTTCGGAACCGAAGGGGGCATCTCCCGCTTTGACGGTAAAGAGTGGAAATCCTGGAACCATGACGATGGCTTGGGGGCCGATAATACGGAAAATCTACCCAACAGTATCAATACCGGACTGGGTACACGTAAACGTCATGATCT
>JADFXB010000413.1 GCA_015233935.1 Magnetococcales bacterium
ATTTCCTTTTGTTCGTTGCGAACTTCCGTGACCCCATCCGAATAGATGAACAATCGGTCCATGGGATGGAAGGGTTGTGCTACTTCGGTTGCAGGTTTGGCCAACAGGTTGCGTCGAATACCCAATGGAATCCCCACTGAGGAAAAACGATGGCTCAACTGATATTGGTGGAACAACATGGGGGCAGGCAAACCATGATTCCAAACATGAACCTGCCGATTTCCCCGATCCAAAGCCACCATGGCACAGGCCATAAAAATGCCACTGGGAAGTTTGCGCACCAACTCATTATTGATCTCTCGTAAAATGTCCGCCAGGGGCGCACCTTCACCGGTCATGCGATAAAAGATATAAGAGACAATAGGTGCACCAATGGCCGCCGGTAGCCCGTGACCGGTAAAGTCACCCACCAACAAATGGTGGACCCCACCCGGTGCAATGGAAGAAAGCAAAATGTCCCCTGCCGTTATCTCCACGGCTGTTTCCAAAGTGCGAATGCCTTTTTTTTCAAAGCGGCTGGACTCACGCATTTTGGTGACGATTTGTTGGATCAAATCCCGTTCCTGGCCAAGCGACTGATTTTTTTCCTGCAATTCACGACGGGCATTGGCCAGCTCCAGGTGGGTGCGCACCCGCGCCCGTACTACGGAAACATTGAAGGGTTTGGTAATGTAATCCACCGCCCCCAAGGAAAATCCCAGGGTCTCTTCTTCGCTTTCATTACGGGCAGTGACAAAAATCACCGGAATTTCTCGGGTAGCCGGGTCTGCCTTTAAACGACGACAGACTTCATAACCATCGATACCAGGCATGACCACATCCAGCAGGATAAGATCGGGCTTGTTGCCAGCGACCACTCTTAAGGCAGCCTCGCCATTGGATGCAAATTGACGATCACACTGGCTTTTCAACAATTCGTTCAGCAACCGGACGTTTTCCGGTGCATCATCCACAATCAGAACTTTCGGGCGGTAACCGGAATCGCTCACGCCTCTTCCTCCACAATGAGCTGGCTTTTGCGCATCAAAGATTTCAGAGTGCTTTCAGCCTGCTCATAGTCAAAGTTTTCGATCCACTGGATGATCTGGTCAAGTTCTTGCTCATCCACCCTCCCACGCAAATGGGGCACCAAGTTGGCACTGGATTCCAGGGCATCCAAATCCGCGTGATGCAATTGATCCAACAAGGTCAAATAAAGGGGTCGCCAATCAGCGTCCGATTCACTGACCGGTGGTTCGGCGATGGTGATCTCTGGATGCAATTGGTTTTGCCAGTTTGCAATAGAATGGCATATCCGGTCCAAACTCTCTGAAAATTCATCCACTAAACGATCACAGGATTCATCGGTGCAGCCCAAAGCTTTATCCAAAGCGGCAGCCGCCTTTTGCAGCTCCTTGGCCCCCATATTCCCCGCTACCGATTTCATGGAATGGGATAAACGTTTGGCCTTTTCCCGATCCCCCTCTTGCAGTGCCTGCCGAATAATGTGGCCATCCATTACATGCAAATCCACAAATTTAGTTAACAATTTAATGAGTAACTCCTCATTGTCATCCAAAAGATCCAAGGCAGATTGCCAATCGATACCATCAATCGATAGAACGGTGGAATGCTCTCTCGCCACTATTGGCTGGGGAGTGGTCACCACCACCTCCCCCTCTCCCAGCCACCTGCATAATACGGAATAAAGACGAACAGGTTCCACTGGTTTAATGATATGATCATTCATTCCAGCCGACAGGCACCGTTCCCGGTCGGTATCCAGAGCGTTGGCGGTCATGGCGATGATGGGCAAGTCGATAAAACCGTTCATGACACGAATCCGCCGGGTAGCCTCCAAACCATCCAATACCGGCATTTGCACATCCATGAGGACGATATCATAAGAAGCCGCCGTCACCATGATGATGGCCTCTTCTCCCTGCAAGGCACAATGAACCTCCATCCCCACTTTTTCCAGAAACTCAATGGCAACTTGCTGATTGAGAAGGTTATCTTCCACCA
>JADFXB010000414.1 GCA_015233935.1 Magnetococcales bacterium
AACCAGATACCTATTTTCAAACCGTTCGCATCAAAACCAACCGCAAAGGGTGTAACTTTTTTGGGGTGCCCTATCCCGATCCCGAATCCTGATACCCCCTACAGGGAGATGTGACCATGGCAAAAAAGCGTATCGGTGTGGTATTGGCCGGCTGCGGTGTATACGACGGCGCGGAAATTCATGAAGCCACCCTTACCCTCTATTTTCTCGACCGTGCCGGTGCGGAATGGGTGGCCATGGCCCCCAATATCGATCAACACCATGTGGTGGATCACCTAACCGGTCAGGTGGTGGAAGAACGTCGTAACGTGCTGGCAGAAGCCGCCCGTATCGCCCGTGGCAAAATTCGGGATTTGGCAGAAGTACGTGCCAGTGAGCTGGATGGCTTGATCATGCCCGGCGGTTTCGGGGTGGCCAAAAACCTCTCCTCCATCGCTTTCAATGGCGCGGAAGCCGAAGTCAATCCCGACCTGGCCGTCCTCTTGCGGGATATGCATCGCCTCAATAAACCCATTGGGGCCATTTGCATCTCTCCTGCCGTGGTCTCCCGTGTCTTTGCCCAAATGGGGGTGACAGTCACCATCGGCTGCGATCCAGGAACCATTTCCGCCATCGAAGCCATGGGTAACCGTCATCAGACCAGCCCCGCCGACGGCATCGTCCTGGATGAGGAAAAACGGGTGGTCTCCACCCCTGCCTACATGTGTGGTGCCGGTATCGCCGAAGTGGCACGGGGGATCGAAAAACTGGTCAGTCGCGTATTGGAGTTGGCCAATTAGTTTGCCAGGCAGGAAGGGATGCCGCCATGATGGGACGGATAATCTTCGCCGACAGTGAACACTCGGCGGATATGTTCTATGCCACCCGTTTTTTTGTGCCGGATCCCTACCTCTTCGTGCAAGAGCCTTCTGGTACACGCCACGTGGTGATCTCCGCCCTGGAAATCGACCGGGCGCGGCGGGTGGCCAAGGTGGAGCAGGTCCACGACCTGGCCGCCGTCAAACAACGATTCAAGGATGCCTTCCCCCAACAAGAAGCGGGGGAGGCAGACTTAATCGCCTTTTTTCTCAAAGAACTCGCCATCTCCACTCTCGAAGCTCCCGCCGATTTTCCCCTTGCCATTGCTGATGCCTTGCGAGCCAAAAATATTTCCATCACCGCTGTGCAAGGGGCGTTCTGGCCGCAACGCGCCTACAAACAACCCGATGAGGTTGAAGCCATCCGTCAGGCGTTGGAGATCACCGGTCATGGAGTGATGGCAGGTATCCAGATGATCCGTGCCTCCCAAATTGGCCAGGATGGACTTTTGTACCTGGCGGGAGAAATCTTGACCAGTGAGCGGGTACGGGGTGAAATTGACGCCACTTTGGCCCGCCTGGGTGCCATGCCCCAACACACCATTGTGGCGGGAGGTCATCAAGGTTCCGATCCCCACGAGGCGGGCTATGGTCCGCTTTATGCCCATACCTCCATTATTTTGGATGTCTTTCCCCGCATTGGCACAAGCGGCTACTATGGAGATATGACTCGTACCGTCTGTCGTGGTGCCCCCTCAGAGCGTCTGGCCGCCGCCTGGCAGGCAGTGTTGGAAGCGCAAAATCTGGCTTTTCAAAGGATCAAGGCCAAGGCGTCGGGTTTGGCCATTCATCAAGAGCTGGTGGAATTATTGACCCAACGAGGCTTTCCTACCGCTATCGGTGCAGATGGACGCCAGGGTGGTTTTTTCCATGGCACCGGTCATGGCTTGGGTTTGGAAATTCACGAAGCCCCCCGCATCGGAGCCAGAGATCACACCCTGGACGTTGGTCATGTGGTGACAGTGGAACCCGGCCTCTATTATCCCGATATGGGTGGGGTGCGGCTGGAAGATGTGGTGCTGGTTACCACCGACGGCTGCGAAAACCTAACCCGCGTGCCAAAATTTTTTGTCCTCTAACGTGGTCCTTGACTTTTTCTTCCGTATATTAGAAATTGCTACTTTTCGACATGCGCTATCCCAGC
>JADFXB010000041.1 GCA_015233935.1 Magnetococcales bacterium
CGTTTGATTCTGCCAGTGGGTGAGGCCAAACTTACCCATGATGAACTGGCCAAGCTGGGGCTGATCAACAGAGTGGTCAGTAGCGGCATCAAGGTTTCGGAGATTAAAAGGCGGGATGGGGTAACGGCATTCGAGTTAAAACATCGGGGCATCGAACTGCCACCCAACCTGGACAGCAAAGGTATTACCCTGGAAAAGCCGGTCAAGTACAACCTGGTAGCGGTAGATATTCTGGATGCAGCCGCCGCCCGCTTCATCCTTCTCAAGGAAAGCGATGTTCCCAAGGATATCATGGCCGCCCTGCGGGAAAAGCGACTGGATCCCATTCAACAGGTATTATTGGAAAATCGTAATCTGGAGTTGGATTTCAGCGAAGAGGTGGCTTGTCCTCTTTAAGACCCTGTTTTATCCAGAAGGGCAATCACCTTTTCTACACACTCGGCAATGGTGAGTTGATCGGTGTCCAGGATCAACTCGGGGGATTCGGGGGCTTCATAGGGGGAGGAGATGCCCGTAAACTCCTTGACGAGACCCTGGCGGGCCTTTTTGTAAAGGCCTTTGACATCTCTTTCTTCACACACCTCCAGGGAGCAGCGGCAATAAATTTCGTAAAAATTACCCTCTCCCAAAATTTCCCGCACCCGTGCCCGATCCTGCCGAAAGGGTGAAATGAAGGCGGTGAGAACCACCATACCGGCATCCACAAACAAACGTGCCACTTCGCCAATACGGCGGATATTTTCTTGACGGTCTTGGTTGGAAAAACCCAAATCACCACACAAACCATGACGCACATTATCCCCGTCCAGGACGTAGGTTCGGTATTGGCGTTGGTAAAGTTGATCCTCCACCCCATGGGCAATGGTGGACTTGCCTGACCCGGAAAGACCGGTAAACCATAGGACCACGCTGTTATGGTTGTTTAATTGGCAGCGAAGCTCGCGGGTAATAGCTGGACAATGCCAAACCACATTACTGGATTTAGCTTTTTCTGTCGTTTCAGACATTCAAATCTCCGATAATTGGCAGCCAATTTGCATCAATATTCCAACATAGTATGGTTACTATGGCGCGTGGTTTGGAAAAGGGATAAGATTATAAAGAATGCTTGGGACAATAGCCAGTGCTGATACCACTTGGCTGACAAACAAGCAGCCCCTCATTGGGTAAGAGGAGATGGTAAAAGATGTTTCTGGACTGGTTGTTTAAACTGTTTGAATCCCCCCCTCCCAAAAAACGGACCAAAAGCAGCCGAACCACCTCGGGTAGCCAACTTAGCGCGGCAGAATTGGCCCAACAAAAGGTGGGTGATGGCTCTCCAAAGGGGGTGACCTTACTCTCCCTCGTCAATTCTGCCGGGCGCATCAACTATGTGGCCTTGCAGAGTTATTTGGAAAAATATGGCGCGGAATCCATCCTGAGCCAACTTCCCCATCCAGTTTTTATGGGGCAGGAGTTGCTCAAAGGACGATTTCTATCCCGCCGTGCCCGTAGCGGCACGAGTTCCGGTGTGGATGGTACCAGTCTGTTTGTGGAAAATACCCCTCCTCCCCCCTCCTCCCGTGGCAATCTGCGGGAACCTCCCCAACCCGACAGCATGGGCGGGGCCATCTATGTCTTGTTGAAAGAGGTGGGAAACAGCAGCTTTTTCACCATCGGGCGCACCGGGGAGAGCGACTTGACCTTCAACGACAATTCAGTCTCCAAGGAGCATGCTGAATTGTCCATCGTGGATGGGCATTATTTTTTGCGAGATACCAACTCCACCAATGGAACGACGCTTAACGGCAAAAACGTCAAACACGAACCGGTGGAAATACGCGCCGGGGATGAAGTCGTCTTCGGTCGCCTGGCCTTTCAGTTTATCTCTCCTGCAACCCTCTTGGAAAAACTGAAAGAGCTGTGATCAGCCACCTGTTTCCGGGGGCTGAATAACGGAAGTCAAACCCAAGGCTTCCAAAATGGCATCCAAAGTACTAATGCGGGGATTGCCCCGTTCCGAGAGAGTGCGATAGAGGCTCTCCCGGTTGAGACCGGTTTTGCTGGCCAAACGTGCCATACCCCCTTGCGCTTCCGCCACATTGCGCAAAGCCAGCAGAAAAAGGCCGCGCCCCCCCTCTTTGTAAGCGGCATTTAAAAAAACGGCGGCGTGCTTTGGATCTTTTAACGCCTCACGCCAGGCATCGGGGTTGGATTGGTTCATGAGCACGATCTCCCTGTTGCCAAGTGGGACTGTCTCTTTAGCTAAGATGAATCTGGCCTTGTTGATGGCGTCCGTCAAGGTGTAGCAGATAAGTAACAAAAAGATTGGCAAAATTTGTCCTATTGCCCGACACAATCGGGACCGTGCAGAGTGGATGAGGAAGGTATGAGCTTTTTATTCGATCTGGGAAATGCCGTCAAAAGAGAGCTTGGTAAAACCTATCAGCCAGGAGAGTTCATCTTTCGCCAGGGGGATGTGGCCAACAGCCTGTTTGTCGTCCAAAAGGGCGAGGTGGAAATTTTATTGGAAACCACCGAGAGAGAACAAATCCTGGACCTCATGGGGGAAGGGGATATCTTTGGCGAAATCGCCCTCTTTGCCGAAAAAGCCCGCTTTACCTCCGCCCGAGCCAAAAATGAAGCACGGGTACTGCGGGTGGATGAAAAAACCTTCATCAGCAAACTGCACCAGGATCCATCGGTAGCCTTTCGCCTCATCAAACGCATGGCCCAACGGTTATACGAACTGGACCATCAGATGATGCGCCGGGCCTGTGACGAACAATGTCCAGACGCCCTCACCGGTCTACCCACCTTTCCCAACGCAACAGAAATGCTCACCCACGAAGTCAAACGCTCCCGCAAGCTGCGGCAGACTTTGGCTTATGCGGTCATCGATATCGACGACCATAAAACCCTGCTGGAAACCTACGGGGAGGAGGTCTGGCATTTTGTCCTACGCCAACTCTCGGACATTCTCCGCCAACAATTGCGCAAGACCGATGCGGTGGGACGCTACGGCAACGACCGCTTTCCCATTATCCTCTTCGAGGCCAATGGTCCGGCAGCCGTGCGGGTGATCGAAAATGTGCGGAAAAAATTTGCCGATACCAAACACGTCTTTCACGGCAATGAAGTTTCAACCACCTTTAGTTGCGGCATTGCCATCTTTCCTGAACACGCCGATGCCAATGCACTGCGGGATGCCGCCAACAAAGCCTTGCGCCAAGCTAAAAACAGGGGACGCAACCAGGTGGTACTGGCCGATCCAGCCACCCCACCCTGCGCCTGAATTCAAGCATTGGGATCGTTATCCTCGTCTTGCAACTGGCGTCCGATTTTTTCATAACGGTTCCGGTTGGCAGGCCGAAAGGCCCAGAAAACAATGCCCACAAAGGTGACAAAAAAGATCACCAGTGAAACCTGTTTGGATAGAGAGATCCAATCGTCAAAAGTCACCCGCGTGCTCCTTTCAGGAGGGTTTGTCCACCTGTATGCGTGTCACATAGAGGAATTCACTGTTTTGTCCCTGCATCACCAGGCGCACCTCCCACCACCCTGGCAAAGGGGGCTGGATGATTTGTTGGTAGATACCAGGGGCTTCTTCCCGTAGCACCAAGGGAAGATCATAGCCTTCCTTGACCGGGCGATAAAGGGTTCCCTTCCCCTGCAATCCAGTGACGGGCTTTCCCTGCCGATCCTGCAAAGCAAAGGTCAGTTTGAGTCCCTGGGGAGTAGTCTCCTTGTTTAACCCTCCCTGCCAACCCAGCTTTTCCTGCTCCTCCTGGGCTGAAATCACTTGGTTAAATTTCAACCCCTGCCGGTAATGATCAGGCGTCGCCACCCCGTTCCAGGTGGAAACACCCAAGTAGATAAAAATACCGTTGGCTACAAAGATCACCCCGAAAAAAACAAACAGGGCGATCAACCAGCCATTTACCCCTTGATTCGCAACTTGCTCCTGGATGCCCTCTTTCATCACGGCCTCGCAAAAACGGTGGAAGTGGTATGGGTGTCCCCAGTGGAGGAGGTCAGAACAAACCGCACATCCGCAGGTCCCGCTGCAATGGGAGGCGACTGACGTACATAGACAGTGAAAGGCATCACTTCACCCGGACCAACGGTCAAAACCTGTCCGCTCCCCTCTTTTCCTTCATCCGTGGCGGCGACTACCACCGTTGCATGATCCAACCCGGCGAGCTTCAACTGATAATTTTCCACCTTCCGGGTCATATTCAACACCCGAACCGTGTAATTATTCTGAATGCTACCGTCGGACATGGCAATATACAGAGGCTGCCGCTGGCGAAGCACCGATAGCTCCATGGGGGGGCGGGTAAAGAAATAATAGAGAATCCCCCCCATCAGGATGGACATGATCACCGCATAAGCCAAAATGCGAAATCGCATATACTGGGTGGGCTGACCCGCCATCTCCCGCATGGAAGTGTAACGAATCAACTGGATGGGCATGTTGGCCCGCTCCTTCACCTCCACACAGGCATCAATACAAGCCCCACAGGTAATGCACTGGTATTGCTGACCATCCCGAATATCGATACCAGTGGGACATACCGTCACGCAAGAGTTACAGTCGATACATAAACCATATTCGCTACCCTGCTGATTACGTATCCGCCGATTGGACTGCCGAGGTTCCCCCACCTCCGGGTGGTAGGCAATGATGAGGGTATCTTCATCAAACATGGCACCCTGGAAACGTGAGTAAGGGCACATGTATATACATACCTGCTCTCTGGCAAAACCTGCCATGGCATAGGTGGAGACAGTCAAGAGCAGCACCGTTACCCAAGCAGGACCAGGAGCCGTACCATCCAAAAATTCCCGGGTTAAGGTGGGAGCATCCGCAAAATAAAAGACAAAAAACAAACCGGTCAATACACTGATTAACAGCCAAACCAAATGTTTGCCCGTTTTTTTCAATAATTTATTAACACCCCAAGGGGAGGTATCCAGCTTGATACGCTGCTTGCGATTGCCTTCAAACACCTTCTCCACATAGAGAAACATATCGGTCCATACGGTTTGAAAGCACATATAACCGCAAAAAACCCGACCGGCGAGAGCCGTCATGAAAAACAGCAACACCGCCGCAACAATAAGGAGAATGGCCAGCAAAAAGACTTCCTGCGGCCAAATGACTAAATCAAAAAGATAAAATTTTCGTCCCGGCAAATCAATAAGTACAGCCTGATCTGGTAAATCACCTGCCCTTTGCCAACGCAAAAGGGGCAATCCCATATAGATGAGCATAAACAACCAAACCAACCCCCAGCGCAAATTGCGAAAGAAACCCGTCTGATACCGTGGATAGAGCTTTTTCCAATCCTCGTAGAGAGACACATTTTCTTCACTCATTTTACACCATCCTTAGTGAGACATCGCCGGGAGTATTTTTATAGTTCTACACAAAAAGAGCAAAAATGATATCCACTTTTTATATACTTCCTTCTATTCCTTCATAAATTTTCCAGAATCGATGGAAGTTTAGCCGAAGCAACCGAAAAACTCAAAAATTCTGTAAATAGGATCAGAAAAAAGGATGCGCGTAATTGATAAAAATTCTCATTCAATGCGTTTGCTAACCCTCTGAAGTGTAAAGAAAGTATAAGGTAGAAGAAAGTATAAGCGCAAAAGTTCAAAAAAAATTGCTGTCCCTAAAAAAATTTCTTCCATTTTTTGGCTTATATCAATTATAAATTTCAGCGGGGACAATTTTTTTCCCGGTAGCAATTATAACCACCATTCACGGAGGCACCAGCAAGAAAAAAAAAGATCCGAAGTAGGAGTCGGGCAATGGTGCCAGGACTCGTCCATCCCTGGGGAGAGAAAGGAGACTTGTCGTGACCACCGTGGCAACGGAAACATACGACTATGACGTCATCAAGAAATTTTCCGTAATGGCAGTGATTTATGGTGTGGTGGGATTCCTGGTTGGGGTAATCATCGCACTGGAACTGGCATTTCCGGAACTCAATGCAGGCATTCCCTACATTACCTTTGGTCGATTGCGCCCGCTGCACACCTCGGCGGTGATCTTCGCTTTCGGGGGGAGCGTGCTGTTTGCAACCAGCTACTATGTTGTGCAACGTACCTGTAAGGCGCGTCTGTTTTCCGATGCCCTGTCAGCCATCACCTTCTGGGGATGGAATCTGGTTGTGGTCCTGGTGGTGATCACCTACCCATTGGGTTTGACCCAGGGTAAGGAGTACGCAGAAACCATCTGGCCCATCGATATCCTCATCACTCTGGTGTGGGTTGCCTACTTTATCAACTTTGTAGGAACCCTGGCCAAGAGAAAAGAGGCCCATATCTATGTGGCCAACTGGTTCTATCTGGCCTTCATCATCACCGTTGCCATTTTGCATATCATCAACAATCTGGCCATTCCGGTTAACATGACCGACTCCTACAGCATCTATTCGGGTGTGCAGGATGCCATGATTCAATGGTGGTATGGTCACAATGCCGTGGGCTTCTTCCTGACCGCCGCCTTTTTGGGCCTGATGTACTACTTCATTCCCAAACAGGCAGAACGTCCGGTTTACTCCTATCGCCTCTCCATCGTCCACTTTTGGGCTTTGATCTTTCTGTACATTTGGGCGGGTCCCCACCATCTGCACTACACCGCCCTGCCCGACTGGACCTCCACCCTGGGGGCTACCTTCTCCATCATGCTGATCCTGCCCTCCTGGGGCGGCATGATTAACGGTATCATGACCCTGTCGGGTGCCTGGCACAAATTGCGCACCGATCCCATCCTGCGCTTTTTGATCGTCTCCCTCTCCTTCTACGGTATGTCCACCTTTGAAGGGCCAATCATGTCTATCAAGACAGTGAACGCCCTCTCCCACTACACCGACTGGACGGTTGGTCACGTGCATTCGGGTGCTTTGGGCTGGGTGGCCATGGTTTCCTTCGGTGCCCTGTATCACATGATTCCCAAGTTGTGGCGTACCCGTATCTACTCCACCGAACTGATCAACCTGCACTTCTGGTTGGCCACCATCGGTGTGGTTCTGTACATCGTCGCCATGTGGATTTCGGGTGTCATGCAAGGGTTGATGTGGCGCGCGTATGATCAATTCGGCAATCTGACCTACTCCTTTGCCGAAACTGTGGCGGCCATGCATCCCTACTATGCGATTCGTGCACTGGGTGGCGTGGTCTTTCTCTTGGGAGCACTGGTAATGGTCTACAATGTTTTCATGACCATCCAGAACAGCAACAAGACACCCGCCTGACAGGGTCAACTGCCGCGGGCAAGGAAGGAGAATGAGCCGTGCAACACGCAACCATTGAAAAAAGTATACCCATCATGGGTTTGTTGACCCTGGTGATGGTCTCCATCGGTGGTCTGGTGGAAATCACCCCCCTCTTCTTCATCGACAGCACCATCGAAAAGGTGCAGGGCATGCGTCCCTACACCCCCCTGGAGCTGAAAGGTCGTGACATCTATCTGCGGGAAGGCTGCTACAACTGCCACTCCCAAATGATCCGTCCCTTCCGCGATGAAAAAGAACGTTATGGCCACTACTCCCTGGCAGCCGAGAGCATGTACGATCACCCCTTCCAATGGGGTTCCAAACGTACTGGTCCGGATCTGGCACGGGTTGGTGGTAAATATTCCAATATGTGGCATCAACAGCATATGCGGGATCCCCGCGCTGTGGTGCCCGAATCGGTGATGCCCACCTATGGCTGGTTGGAGAAAACACCTCTCAACTATGCTGACGTGGGTGATCGCATGTCCGCCTTGAGCAAGGTCGGAGTCCCCTACACCAGTGATATGATCGCCAACGCCAAAGCCGATCTGGAAGCCCAGGCCAATGCAAATGGCGACAGCAGCAAACTGTTGTCCCGTTATGGCAAGAAGGTGCCAGTAGACGACTTTGACGGCCAGCCCAACCAGATCACTGAACTGGATGCCCTGGTGGCCTATCTGCAAATGCTTGGTACCCTGGTGGACTTCAAGTCCTACCAGGCCCAAAGCCGCTAACCGACCTGAGGAAAGGAGGCACTTCCATGGCGGAGCACGGGCACGATCATTCCCACGATGTTTCCACTACTGGTCATACCTGGGATGACGAAGACGGTTTTCCCTTGCAAGAGTACAACAATCCCCTGCCCACCTGGTGGCTGTATACGTTCTATGCCACCATCGTGTATGCAGTGATCTACTGGTTTCTTTACCCGGCCTGGCCGTTGGTCAACAGCTTTACCAAAGGTATGCTTGGAGCCAACATGTATCAGGAACTGGCCGCTGAAGAGGCCGCAGCCAAAGAAAAACGCAAAGGCATTGAAGCCAAACTGGCCAATCTGCCTTTGGAAGACATTGCCAAGGACAATCAATTGTGGCAATTCGCCATGTCCAGCGGCAAGGCCATCTTTGGTGACAACTGCGCCCCCTGCCACGGTGCAGGTGGTGTAGGTTCCCAGGCAGGCGGTTATCCCATTCTGGTGGACGATGACTGGCTCTACGGCGGCACCATGGCCACCATTCAAGAGACCATCACCCACGGTCGTGCAGGCATGATGCCAGCCCACGACAAGGCCAACGGTGGTGCTTTCACCAGTAGCCAGGTGGCAGAGCTTACCGAGTACGTCCTGGATTTGAGCAAACGTTCCAGCAACAAGGAGGCCGCCCAAAAGGGTAAAGCCCTCTTCAATGGTGAAGCTGGCTGCAACAACTGCCACGGCGACAATGGCAAAGGCTCTCTGTTGGATACCGCTGGTGGTCAGAAGATTGAACCCTCCATCGGTGCCCCCAACTTAGCCGATGCCATCTGGCTCTACGGCGGCGATCCTGCCACCATCCAAGCCACCATTGCCAAAGGCCGCAACGGTCACATGCCCGCATGGGGTGATTCGGGACGCCTGTCCGCCATGGACATCAAGATGGTGACCGTCTATGTCCACGGTTTGGGTGGCGGTAAAAAAGCAGGGAAGTAATCGGTAAGAGCAAAGTTCAAGCAGGATAGACAGTGACCTCCGGGTAGCAACCC
Source organism: Magnetococcales bacterium (assembly GCA_015233935.1). Classification (GTDB taxonomy): domain Bacteria; phylum Pseudomonadota; class Magnetococcia; order Magnetococcales; family JADFXB01; genus JADFXB01. Next base: position 9,009 of record JADFXB010000041.1, read on the forward strand.
TTCCCGGAGGTCATTTTTTTGGGGGGGGAGGAGCCACCTGGGAGCGGCTCTTTTCATCTTCATCCGGCAGCATGGCCTTGTCATCATCGAAGAGTATACGGTGGGCAGGGCCTTCCAAATCCTCAAACTGACCATTCTTCAACGCCCAAATCATCAACCCCAACCCCACCAGGCCCAATAGAAGGGCTACCGGCAACAAGAGATAGAGGGAACTCATGGTTTCTCTCCCAATTGACGCAAGCGCAAGGCGTTGCCGACCACGGCAAGGCTGGACAAGGGCATGGCCACCGCCGCCACAATGGGGGCAACCAGACCGGCCATAGCCAAGGGGATGGCCAAAGCGTTATAGCACAAAGAGATGAGGTAGTTCTGCCGAATAATGGCCAGGGTACGACGAGAAATATCCAAGGCCACCACCAAAGAGTCCAAATGACGGTTGAGGAGGACAATATCGGCGGTTGCCACCGCCACATCCACCGCATTTTCCACCACCATGGCCACATCGGCGCGGGCCAGGGCTGGAGCATCGTTGATGCCATCCCCCACCATGGCCACCACCTCCCCCCGTTGCTGGCAGGCGGCCACCTCCCCTTCCTTGTCCTGGGGCAGCACTTCTCCCTTGGCGTGGGCAATACCGGTTCTTGCCGCCACCATGGCCACCACATCGGCCCGATCACCGGAAATCAGGGATATGGCCACCCCTCGTGCTCCGATGGATTCTACAGCCTGGCTGGCGTCCTCTTTCAGGGGGTCAGAAAGGGCAATCCAACCCAGAAGTCGATCATCCAGGGAACAACCAATCCAACTCCAGGGACCGGCAGGGGGTTCACCGGTCACGAAACCAGGACGCCCCACCCGTGCCACCGCTCCCTGAATGCGGGTTTCCATCCCCTTGCCTGGATGGTTGATGACTTCACCATCGGTGGACCAGGGGGTGATCTGGCGGTGACGGGACTCCTGCACCACAGCCCTGCCCAAGGGATGGCTGGAAAAGCCTTCCAGAGCAGAAGCCATGGCCAGCAGGGTGGATTCATCATAAGGGGGCAGGGGATGGATGGCTTCCACCTTGGGATGCCCCTGGGTGAGGGTGCCGGTTTTGTCCAGGATCATGCGATTGATTTTGGCCAGCCGCTCCAACACCTCCCCCCCCTTGATCAACACCCCACGGGAAGCCGCCGCACCGGTTGCCACAATGACGGCAGCAGGGGTAGCCAAACCCAGGGCACAGGGACAGGTGATGATGAGCAGGGCGACGGCATTTTCCATGGCCATGGCAGGATCGATGCCATACCAGGCCAGAAAGGTAAGGGCCGCCAGGGAGAGAATCACCACCACAAAGCGGGTGGCCACCTTATCGGCCATGGTCTGCATGGGAGAGCGGCGATTTTGGGCCTCTTCCACCATTTGAATGATACGGGCAAGGGCGGTATCTTCCCCCACCCGGCAGGCTTCCAGGATTACCCCCCCTTCCTGATTGAGGGTGCCCGCTGCCAGTATATCGCCCACATCCTTGGTCACCGGCAGGCTTTCGCCGGTGAGCATGGATTCATCCACACTGGTCACCCCCTGACGCACAATGCCATCCACCGGAATACGTTCACCCGCCGCCACCACCAAACGGTCCCCCACCTTGACCTGACGAACCGGCACTTCCACCACCGTATCCCCTTGTTGCACCTTGGCGGTACGGGGTTCCAGGGCTAGTAATCTTTCCGTTGCGGCAGCGGCCTTGCGACGGGCCGCCGATTCCAGATAACGCCCGGTGAGCAGGATGAAGAGAAACATGGTCACCGAATCAAAATAGACCTCCCCATAGCCCCGGATGGTGACATGAACGCTATAGGCAAAGGTGACCACCACCCCCAGCGAAATGGGCAGATCCACATTGAGTTGGCCCAAGCGTAGACCACTCCAGGCCCCACGAAAAAATCCCCAACCGGAAAAAAGCACCACCGGCAGGGCGATGACCAGGGAGATCCAATGGAAAAATTGTTTGAACTCCTGTTCGATGCCCTGGAAATAGCCTGCATAGAGGGCAACCGCAATAAACATGACATTGGCAGCCCCAAACCCCGCCACCCCCAGACGGGCCAGCAGGGTGCGATCCCGCCGCCGGTGCACCTGTTCCACCCCGACGGGATCATAGGGTTCCGCCTTGTAACCGATGCGACGAATGGCGGCCAGAATATGGGAGAGGGAGAGTTGGGCCGGATCCCAGCAGACGGTGGCCCGATGGGTGGCAAAATTGACCCGCGCCTTCGCCACCCCTGGCAGGGATTGCAAAATGCGCTCATTGAGCCAGATGCAGGCGGCACAATGGATGCCTTCCAGCAACAGGTTGATTTCCACCAACCCTTCCTGGGTCACGCGGGTGAAACGTTGCTGATAGTCGGGATCGTCAAAAGCGGCCAGACTGGTCAACTCTTCATCGGAAGGGCGACAGCCGGTGATCCCCTCTTCCCGCCGTTGATAATATTCTCCCAGCCCCGCCCCCTGGATCATACGGAAGGCCAGCAAACACCCCTGACAACAGAAGGAGTGGTTTCCCTGGCCATCTTGGTGGTGGAGATGGAGATCACCCGGAACAGGCAGCCCGCAGTGATGACAAGGCAAGGATTCAGTAGCTTTCAAACTCCGACTCCTGATGATGGGACCCTTCCAGATCCAAATGCACACCTTGGCTGCCGGGTGCACGGGGGGCAGCATGTATCAGGGAGTGGGCATGACGGGCATGAAAGACCACTTGGGGAGGAGAACGACGCACGGGTGGCGGGGTGGTGGCCAGCGGTTTTTCCGTTTGGCCCACCTTGAAGAAATCCATATTGGTTTGCAACTGGTGGGCATGATCGGTCAAGTTGGCAGCCATGGCGGCCATTTGCTGGGCGGCGGAGGCATTTTGCTGAATGACTTGATCCAACTGTTGCAGGGCCTGATTGATCTGCTCACTGCCCGAGTTTTGTTCCTGGCTGGCAGCACTGATTTCCTGCACCAGCTCGGAAGTTCTTTGAATGAGGGGTACGAGAGCGGTCAGAAGTTCACCGGCATCTTCGGCGGTCTTGACGCTGGATTCGGAGAGTTCGCTGATTTCCGAGGCAGCCACCTGACTGCGTTCTGCCAGTTTGCGCACTTCAGCAGCCACCACGGCAAAACCGCGCCCGTGATCACCAGCGCGGGCGGCTTCGATGGCAGCGTTTAGGGCCAAAAGGTTGGTCTGTTCGGCGATTTCCTGGATAATGGCAATACGCTTGGCAATATCCTTCATGGCCACCACGGTTTGCTGAACGGCTTTACCACTGGTGGCAGCATTGATGGCAGCCTGACTGGCCATTTTATTGGTCTGGTGGGCATTTTCAGCGTTTTGTTGAATGTTGGAGGACATTTGTTCCATGGAGGCGGAGGTTTCCTCCACCGAAGCGGCCTGTTCAGAGGCCCCTTGGGAGACCTGTTGGGCACTGGCATCCAGTTCGCGACTGCCCATGGAAACCCCCGATGCCACCTCCTTGGCCACCCGAATGGGTTGGATGATGGCATCCAGGATGGCATTCAAACCGGCGGCGATGCGTTGAAAGTCCCCCTGGTAGCGGGTGGTATCCAGACGGTGGGTCAAGTCGCCCTGGCTGGCCGCCGCCGCTTGGTTATCCATATCTTTCATGAACTGCCGCAAGATGGCCACTGTTTCTGCCAGGGCCTGCAACATGGTGCTGGTTTCATCCTGACCGTTGGTGCCATTGACCTGCACCTGCAAATTGCCTTCCCCAAGACTTGCCACCACCCTTGTGCATTCAGTCAGGGGATGGGTGATGGAACGGGTGAGGCGTACCGCCACGATGATACTGATGAGCAGCACCAACACGGTGGTGCCATAGAGGGTCCAGGAAATATGGTTGACCGCCTCCTGAATGGTATTGATCCCCTCTTCCGCCTGGGCGGTCTGTAATTTTTGCAGGGATTGGCTCTTTTCCTTGAGGATATCGGCATCTTTATCCAGAATTTCCATCAGGGGATTGCCCGCCTCTTTGCCTTTTTCCAGATAGGCGCGGGCCATCTCCTTGCCGGAGCGGTAAAAATCGTCGAAGGCTTTTTCCATTTCGTTGAGCTGGTTCAACTGGGCAAGCTGATTGGATCGAATGAACAGTTCACGAAAACGGGCCGCCCCGGTCTTAAAACGACGGGCGGCCTTTTCGGCATCTTCCAAACCGCTGGCATCCCCAGTGACAGAAACATCGGTCAACCATTGCTGCACTTCGATGGTATCTGCCACCATGGCATCGGCCAACAGGGCGAAGGGTAATTGTTTTTCCTTGATTTCAGTGATGGATCGTTGTACCCCACCCAACAGAAGGGAGGAGACAATCACCGTCAGAGTGGTCAACAGCAACACCAAGGTGAATCCCAGCCCCAAGCGGGTGCCGATCTTGTATTGATTCAATGCCATAGGGTAATCTCGATTCAGGGATGATACGGCTTAGCGGAGGGTCCTTTGACATCACTGTCTGGCGGGAATTATACCCTGTTTCCCTGGACATGCAATCCATTCCTCACCAACTGGAATATCATGAAAAGATACCTGATCACCCTTGGGACCCTCCTGATGACAGTAGCCCCTGGTTTTTCCGCCTGGCATGAAATGACCAAGCCCAGTTCGGGTCCACAGGTTATTCTGGGACAGTACAGTTCCGGCTGTATTGGGGGTGCCGGTGCCTTGCCATTGCGGGGAGAGGGGTATTGGGTGATGCGCAGCCATCGCGCCCGCTATTTTGGCCACAATGCGGCCATTGGGGTGGTGGAATCCTTGGGCAAAAAGCTTAAGGGGGAGGGGGTTGTATTGATCGGGGATCTTTCCCAACCCCGTGGCGGACCCACCAACTATGGCCATCGCAGCCATCAGATTGGGTTGGATATCGATATCTGGTATAATTATTTGCCTTTGGAAAGAATAGATAATCCGCCTGCCGATTTGGATGAGAAGGGGGAGATTTCATTTCTACAAGCAGACTTGCGCCATTTGGACCCCAAGATGTGGGGAAGCTTTCAGGATAAGCTGGTGCAATACACAGCCATGGATGAGCGGGTGGATCGCTTATTTGTTCATCCGGCGATCAAGGAACGTTTTTGTCAAATCCACGGGGGTGCCCCCTGGTTGGGCAAGATTCGTCCCTGGTGGGGCCACGATGACCATCTGCACGCCCGCCTTTCCTGCCCCGCCGACAGCCCCCGCTGTCAAAAGCAACCCCCCCTGCCCAAAGGCAGCGGTTGTGATGACAGTCTGACCTGGTGGTTCACCGGCGAAGCGGCTGAAAAGGGCAAGGAAATTTTGCGCCAGGACCGGGAACCCACCCCTGGCCCCCCTGCCCCTGCCATGTGTTCGTCTTTGTTGGAGGAAAAATAGAAATGGCAGCTACCAATTTTAATACGGAAAATCGCACCTACCGTCAATTACTGGGCAATGGCCTGACCTATCGCATTCCTCGTTTTCAACGAGACTATTCCTGGGGAGAAGAGGAGTGGGAAGATTTATGGGCAGATATCCAGGGCACCTTACCCAATGATGGTGAAGCCGCCCACTATATGGGCTATCTGGTCCTGCAAACAGAAGACAATCGCCTTTTTGAAGTGATCGACGGTCAACAGCGATTGACCACCATCAGTTTAATCATCCTGGCCGCCATGCGTCTGCTCAAAAAATTATCCCTGAGCGGAGAGAAAAAGGATGAAAGTAAACAACGACTGGACCAGTTGAGGGCCAGTTATATCGGCTACTTGGATCCGGTTACCCTCACCTCCCGCAACAAACTTTCCCTCAATCGCCACAATGAAGATTACTATCGAGACTATCTGGTGCAATTAAGCGACCAATTGCCACAGAGGGGATTTCCCGCCTCCACCCACGCCATGCGCAAGGGGTTCGAGTGGTTTGAAAAACATTTAAGAGAGTTCATCAAGGATGATTCCAACCCAGGGATGGCCCTGGCCCAGTTTGTGGAAAAAATGAGTGACAAACTGTTTTTCACCGTCATCACCGTGGCCGATGAACTGAACGCCTACAAGGTATTTGAAACCCTGAATGCCCGTGGCGTGCGCCTGTCGGCCACCGATTTATTGAAAAATTATCTGTTTTCCGTCCTGGCACGTCAGCATGATTCATCCTACGAAATGGATGAATTGGAAAGACGTTGGGAAAGGATGGTGGGTCGCTTAGGAAGTGAAAGTTTTCCTGATTTTCTGCGCATGCACTGGAATAGCCGTCACTCCTTTGCGCGCCAGACCGAATTGTTCAAGGTAATCCGCAAGCATACCCAAAACAGGGAGCAGGTATTTGCCCTCTTGCGGGAGTTGGACGAGGACATGGATACCTATTTGGCCCTGACACAACCGGAAGGGTCCGCCTGGCAAGCCGATTGGAAACAAAATGTGGAAGTATTGCGCATGTTTTCCGTCCGGCAACCCTTTCCCATGCTGATGGCCGCCAAAAGGCGATTGTCGGATAAGGATTTTGCCACCCTGTTACAGGCCACCGTGGTGATTGCCTTTCGTTACAACATAATTTGCAATCAACTGCCGGGAGAGCAAGAGCGTGCCTATCATTCGGTAGCCGAACAACTCAACCGGGGAGCCTTCCTGCAAGCTGAGCCTGTATTGCAGGCCCTACGTTCCGTTTATCCCAAAGATGATCTTTTTCGCGCCGACTTTTCAGAAAAAATCATTAAGACCACCCAAAGCCGCAATGCCAAAATTGTTCGCTATATTCTGGGCAAACTGGGGAAACAGGAGAGTGGCCAGGATGTGGATGTGGGGGCCGCAACCTACACCATCGAACATATTCTGCCGCAAAATCCCGATGGCGGCTGGCAGAGTTTCCCGGATCGGGATGTGGAAATGTTTGTCTTTCGCATTGCCAATATGGTGTTGTTGGAGGCAGGCAAAAATAAGGAGGTGAGCAACAAGTCCTATCAGGAAAAAAGACCAGTCCTGCAAAAAAGCAGCATCAATATAACCCGCAAGCTGGCTGAAGAAAACGAAGATTGGACCCCGCAACGTCTTAATGAGCAACAGAAAAAACTTGCCAAATTGGCTACCGCTGTTTGGCGGATATCCCATTTGGATTAAGGGTCTGTCAAACCATTGGGTTATTATTTCCCCGGTTTAAACTCCTTCGCCCATTTACGGGCTTCGACGATTTGTTGCGGGGTCATGAGTTTTTGCACCGCATCCCGCGCCCGCACGGCCCGCTCATCTTTGTTGGCCGCCCCTACTTCCAGCCATTTGCCTGCCTGCAATAAATCTTTTTTGACGCCCTGCCCATAGGCATACATCATGGCGATGTAGTATTGACCCTCACTGTGGCCGCGCTGGGCAGCTTTTTCATACCATTGGGCAGCCTGGGAGAGATCCTTTTTCACCCCCTGGCCATTCTCAAACAGGATGCCCATCATCACCATGGCGTCCACGTCCCCATTGTCCGCCGACTTTTGAAACCATTTGGCGGCCTCTTCAGGATTTTTTCCCACCCCCTCCCCTTCGGCATACCGCACCGCCACTTGATACTGGGCCTCCGCATCCCCAGCATCCGCCTTATCCTGCACCGCATCGGCCCAGGCAAAGAGGGGAAGACAACATAACAGTAATACGGGAAAACGCACCATCATTGGCAACTCCAGGCAGGGTGAAGAAAACACGACATCTTCACCCTACCATGGAGCAAGCCTGGCAATAAAGGGAGGAATCAACGACGGTCGAGAGATTGGGCCAAACGCACCAGATTGAGAAATTCACTACGATAGCCAAACGAATCCTTACCCTTAGCCTGTTCAGCCAGATCAAGAATTTGGGGATAACCATAACCGTTGAGATAACGTCCCCCCGTCAGTTTTTGCCCAAAAGCAGCCACCGCCGCCGCAAACCGCATTTCCGCCGGAACCTCTTCCAAACGAGGCAGTACATCTTTGGCTTCCACAGATTGCTGGATCAAACGACTTTTTTCCTCCTTGGGCAGGGTGTAGCGAATTTTGACAAAGGCCAACTCACTCTCTTTCGTGTCAGGAGGAGAACTCTTCTTGCCATAACGTAATGGATCCAACCGCTGTCCCTTGCTGCCTGCCAAGGCGATTTCATACAAGGCTGTCACCCGATGACCCGCACCAATCTCGCCCGCATCTACCTGATCATTGTTAAAATCTTCCTGACGAAGACTGCGGGTTTCATACCCGATTAATCGATATTCGGCCACTTGGGCAGGATTAAATTCAACCTGGATTTTAACATCTTTGGCTATGGGAAAAAGGTTGGCAGCAGCCTGCTCTACCAACACTTTGCGTCCTTCGTTCAGGGTATCGATATAGGCCGCTACCCCGTTGCCATTTTGCGCCAACTCCTGCATGAGGTAATCATTGTAATTATCCTGGCCAAAACCCAAAACCGACAGATAGATCCCTTTCTTCCGATAGCCGGAGACAAACTCCTTCAACTGCTCAGGTTGGGTAATGCCCACATTGAAATCCCCGTCGGTGGCCAACATCACCCGATTGACCGCTTTGTCGTCCAAATATTTTTCTGCCAGGGAATAGGCCAAACGAAGCCCCTCCCCGCCTGATGTTGACCCACCTGCCTTAAGCTGTTCCAAGGCGAAGCGAATTTTTTCCTTTTCAGCAACAAGGGTAGGCTCCAGGACCACCCCCACCGCTGACGCATAAACCACCACCGCCACCCGATCTTCTGGCTGCAATTGATCCAACAAAAGAAGCAGGGAACTTTTCAACAAGGGCAACTTGTTTGGTTGATCCATGGAACCAGACACATCAATCAGAAAGACCAGATTACTGCGGGGTTTTTCCTGCTTGACCAGGTCATAGCCTTGAATACCAATGTGCAACAGGTGGGTATCCGGGTTCCAAGGGGCGGGGTAGACCTTGACCAGGGGAGCAAAGGGGGCGTCCCCCTTGGGCGGGAGCGGATAATCATAATCGAAATAATTGATCATCTCCTCCACCCGCACCGCATCGGCAGGGGGCAGCTCTCCTTTTTGCAAGCGGGAGCGGACAAAAGCATAAGAGGCGGTATCCACATCCACCGAAAAAGTTGAAACGGGTTCTTGATGGACCTGTTTGAGAGGATTGCTTTCCACATGGCGAAAGCGGTTTTCAACCTCCTGTTGATCGGCCATTATAGCCTTGGGAGCGGTTGGCATGAAGGCTGGCATGACGGCTGACATGGGGGCCGACATGGGAGCAGGAATGCCTGCCACCATGTCATGAGCCATCCCTTTTTCTTCCAGCGGAGAAGGGGCGGAAGAATAACCCAACTTCCACGGCAATTGGCTGGGCACCGCCAGAAAGAGAGCCACAGAAGCAGCGGCCACCACGGCAACCGTTGATAAGGTCTTCACGTTCATCAGCCAATCTCCCAACAAGGTGAGTAAATGTTTTCCTACCTTGTTTAGACGTGGCTGCTGGGAGGATCCTTGGAAACTTTTTTGCAATTCTTCATCAAAGGCGACCATGGCCTGGGCAAGGGTCGCTTTTTTGGTCTCTTCATGGGGTTCGGGAATGGACAAGTGACCATAGGCCATCTTCACCTGTTCATCGCTGGGATGTTCCTGGTTCATGGCTTTTTCTCCCGATCCAGACAACGGGCCAGCAGTTTTCTGGCCTCCGACAACCGCCAGGAGATGGTTCCCTCCTTGCACCCCAAAATTTCTCCCACCTGACGATGGAGCAATCCTTCCCCATGCACCAGGACCACCGCCTGCCGCAAAGCCTCTGGCAAGGCGGCAACACAACGGCGAATCCAACTGGAAATCAGGGCTTGTTCTGGATTGCCGTAAGGGGAGGGTAATTCGGCCAACACCTCTTCTGCTACTTCATGGTTGGCATGGCGAACATTTTTCCGGCGAAAATCATGGACCGCATTGATGACCACCCGATAAAGCCAGGTGGCAAAGGTGGATTCGCCACGAAACGACAAAATGGCACGGGAAAGGTGCAGACACACCTCCTGACATATTTCTTCCGCATCCTGTCGATCTTCCACCTGGCGATAGGCCATTCGGAATATGGGAACATACGCCAAGGCCAACAATTGGCCAAAGGCTTGTCTGTCCCCTTCTCCTGCCAAACGGGCGAGGGGTTCCATCTCCTGTTCTGGAAAAGACATCAAGTGGTTCACCCCGTCATGAAATAATCTTGTCCGGCCTGATAGCCCAGACGGTGCAAGTGCCCGGCAATGAGATCACGGGCACCATGATTGGTTACCATACACAAGAGGAAGGGACGAATGGAAGTCTCCAGAACGGTGGGAGGATAAACCGGGGCACCGTGCAACAAGCGACCGGTTTTCATTGGATCGATATCGATCCAACCGCTTATCTTCACCCCCAACCTGGCAAGCTGGACCACTTGCTGGCGGGCACGTCGTCCCGCCCCCCAGCACCAAATGGGACGATCCTTTGGCAGGCGTGTATCACGGGCCAGATAGGACAGACGTAAGCGGGCAAAAGCCTGACGACCATAGCGTCCATCGCTGCGGGTCAGACGGGTGGGACCATCCCGCCAATCCAATAACACCTCTGGCAATTTGGCCATGAGACACCCGGCTTGCACCATGCGCAACCACAAATCGTAATCTTCCGGAAAATCCCCCTGCCGGTAGCCCCCCAATCCCAAGACCCTCTGCCGACGAAACATGACTGTGGGATGGACGAGAGGAGACTCCCAATAAATTTCGCTATGAATTTCTTCATGGGTCAAACAATTGTTTTGCCAGCGCATGTACTCTTGTAAGCCAGCGGTTACTGACTCAATCGGAATGATCCGGGCCTGACTGGCCAAGAGATCCAAGTGGGGATTCTCCCCCATGGTGCGGATTTGTCTTTCCAGACGGGATGGATTCATGAGATCATCCGCATCCATTCGTGCAATCAGAGGGGCGCGAGCAAGGGACAAACCAGTGTTGAGGGCACTTACCAATCCCCGGTGACAGGTGTTGACGATACGGAGACGCTTATCCCGGTTGGCCCAGGCGTTCAACAACAATTGTGAATCATCTTCCGAGCCATCATTAATAGCGATGACTTCATAATCGTTGAACGATTGGGAAAAAATGGTGTCCAAACAATCATGCAGGGTAGTTTCTGCATTATAAACTGGCAAAAGGATGGAAACTGCCGGAGGGGGAGGCACATTTGGAAAGACGAGGTTTGAATTATCCATCATGGCCAACATGATACAAGATGTGATTTCATTGGAATCCGGTGTTTATCAAATTGACACCCACTATACCCGTCCTGGCTTTGCAGCATGTTACTTTATTTGGCAGGAAGGTGAAGGGGCATTCATCGAAACGGGGCCTGCTCCCAGTGTGGGGCGACTCCTGACGTTTCTGGAGCAACAAGCCATCCCGGTAGAGGCAGTACGTTGGGTGATTGTTACCCACGGCCATTTGGACCATGCGGGTGGGGCAGGATTGTTACTGCAAAAGCTGCCCAATGCAACCCTGGTTGCCCATCCCAAGGCCATGAAGCACTTGGTGGATCCATCACGCCTGGTGGCCAGCTCACGGGAGGTGTACGGGGATGAGGTCTTCGACCGGTTGTTCAGCCCGGTGGAAGCTGTGGATGCCTCACGCACTCTTGAGGCGGGTAATGGAACGGTCGTCTCTTTGGGGCAGCGCGCTCTGACCATGCTGGAGACCCCTGGACATGCCCTGCACCACAATTGCATTTGGGATGAAACCAGCCGTGGTGTCTTTACGGGGGATGCTTTTGGACTCTCCTACCGGGAGTTTGATACGGCGGGGGGTATTTTTCTGTTTCCCTCCACCACACCTACCCAGTTTGATCCCAAGGCCTCCCACATCACCATCGACCGGATTGCAGCCTTGCAACCCAAATGGATCTATCTCACCCATTTTGGCACGATTGCCTTCAATCGCTCCCTGGCGGATGATCTCCACCGGCAGATTGATCGCATTTGCGCCGTGGCCCGGGGATCCATGAAGGCAGGAGCTGAACGGCGTAATCGCATTGTCACCGGTATGGAAAAGGCGTTTTTTTCCCGCCTTTCTCGCATTGGCACCTTATTGACCCAGGAGGAGATGCATAAGCTGTTGGCGTCGGACCTGGAACTCAATGCCATGGGCTTGGAGTGTTGGCTGGATCGACCAGCCCGCTGAGTTTTTCCAATTTTTTTGCCAGCAGGATAAAAACCGGGAGACTTCCCGGTTTTTTCTTTTTGGATTTTCCGTATTGGATTGTCCAAATGAATTTTTGGCAGCTCACCAACAGGTTAGGACGTTCACCTGTGGCCTGCAAGAAGAAGAATATCCCCCTCCACTTGAAGTAAGTGCAGGAATGCTTATCTGATAGGGTACACACCCATTCTTTCAGGAGAAGACCATGCGCCAGGAGCGATTGACCATAAAATCCCAGGAAGGGATTAACGATGCCGTTGGTTTGGCAGCCGCCCGCAAGCATCAACATCTGGAAGCAACCCACCTGCTGGCAGCTCTGCTCAATCAAAAAGATGGTATGGCCGCCTCCTTGTGTCAAAAAGCCTCCTGCAATCCGGGAGAAGTGTTGCGCCAGGTGGAAATGGAGTTGGATCGCCTGCCACGGGTTGAGGGTTCGGGTGCGATTCAGGTTTTGCCAAGCCGTGGCTTTCAGGGTGTCATGGCAGAAGGGGAGCGGCTGGCAGATGAAATGAAAGATGATTTCATCTCCACCGAACATTTTTTGTTGGCCATGGCCAAAGAGGGCGAGACCCCTGCCGGTCGTCTGATGCATCAGGCAGGTCTTACCTTTGAAAATTTACAAAAATATATTCATCAGGTGCGGGGTGGTCAGCGGGTGACCTCTCCGGATCCGGAAGGAAACTATCAAGCTCTGGAGAAATATGCCACCGATCTGACCCAACGGGCCAGGCAGGGCAAGATGGATCCGGTGATCGGTCGGGAGGAGGAAATACGGCGTACCATTCAGGTACTCTCCCGGCGGACCAAAAATAATCCGGTGTTAATTGGCGAACCAGGGGTGGGAAAGACCGCCATTGTGGAAGGTCTGGCCCAGAGAATCATTCGGGGTGACGTTCCCGAATCCTTGCGGGATAAACGCCTGGTAGCCCTGGACATGGGCACCTTGATTGCGGGGACCAAATTTCGCGGAGAATTTGAGGAACGGCTCAAGGCGGTTTTGAAGGAGGTGGAGAAGGCGGAGGGCAGCATTATTCTCTTTATCGATGAGATGCATACCCTGGTAGGGGCCGGACGCACCGATGGGGCCATGGATGCTTCCAACCTGTTGAAACCGGCACTGGCAAGGGGCACCCTCCACTGTCTGGGGGCCACCACCCTGGATGAATATCGGAAACATGTGGAAAAGGATCCTGCACTGGAGCGGCGTTTTCAGCCCGTCATGGTGGGGGAACCCACAGTCGAGGATACCATTTCCATCTTGCGGGGTTTGAAGGAAAAGTATGCCCTGCACCATGGGGTGCAAATTACCGATGGGGCAATTGTGGCAGCGGCCACCTTGTCGGATCGCTATATTGCGGATCGTTTCTTGCCAGACAAGGCCATCGATCTGATGGATGAAGCTGCGGCCCGCATACGCATGGAAATCACCTCCAAGCCCCAGGAGATAGATGAGATCGACCGCAAAATCATGCAACTTCGCATGGAGCAGAGTGCCCTTGCCAAGGAGAAGAATCCGGCAGTCCAGCAGCGTCTGCTGGTGTTGAGCAAAGAATTGACGGCTCTGGAAGAGGAAACCAATCGCCTCACCGCTTTATGGCGGCAGGAGAAAGATCAACTGGCGCAAATGCAGACCTTGAAAGAGACCTTGGAAGAGCGACGTTTGGAGTTGGAGCGGGCGGAACGTCAGGGCGATTTTGCCAGGGCGGGAGAATTGAAATATGGGGTGATTCCTGCCTTGGAAAAACAGTTGAATCAACCGGCCCAGACCCACCATCAATTGTTGCGGGAAGAGGTGGATGAGGAGCAGATTGCCCAGGTGGTGAGTCGTTGGACGGGTATTCCGGTGGCCCGCATGATGGAGGGGGAGCGGGATCGGTTGTTGGAGATGGAACAACTGCTTTCCCAGCGGGTGGTGGGGCAGCAGGAGGCCCTGACGGCAGTGGCCAGTGCGGTACGTCGCAGTCGGGCAGGATTACAGGATCCCCGGCGTCCGGTGGGTTCCTTCATGTTTTTGGGACCTACCGGAGTGGGCAAGACCGAATTATCCAAGGCGTTGGCGGAATTTCTTTTCCATGATGAAAAGGCATTGGTGCGGTTGGATATGTCCGAATATATGGAAAAGCATACGGTATCCCGTCTGGTGGGTGCCCCTCCCGGCTATGTGGGTTATGAGGAGGGAGGGCAATTAACGGAGGCGGTGCGGCGGCGTCCCTACAGCGTCATCTTATTGGATGAAATTGAAAAGGCCCACAGCCAGGTGTTTAATATTCTCCTGCAAATTTTGGACGATGGCCGTTTGACCGACAGCCAGGGCCGCACGGTGGACTTTCGTCATGCGGTGATCATCATGACGGCCAACATAGGTTCCGATCATTTTCTGCAAGGAGAAGGGGAGCAGGTACGCCAACGGGTGATGAACGATTTGCGGGCCACTTTCCGCCCAGAATTTCTCAACCGGGTGGATGAAATCATTCTCTTCCATCCTTTGAGCCGCGAATGGATGGCGAGCGTGGTGGATATTCAACTGGCTCAACTGACCAAACGCCTGGCAACCCGGCGTATGAAATTGACCATCACCCCGGAGGTACGTTTATGGCTGGCCGAGCAAGGCTATGATCCCCACTATGGGGCACGCCCCTTAAAAAGGATCATTCAACGCCACCTGCAAGATCCCATGGCAGAGTTTTTATTGGCAGGGAAGATTCAGGAAGGTCAAAACGTCCACATTGCCATGGAGCAGGAAAGACTTGCTTTCCAGGTTACCAATCAAGGGTAAATCGGAGGAAAAAGAAGAGACAATAATTGCTTACACAAGAGAATAGGCCACCTGATCAGGGACATTTGGGAGATTATTGAATAATCCAGATGGTTTGTCTGAAAGTGACGGCTTCAAATTTTGTGGCCATTCTTCGGGGGTAGCGCGTTCTTGCAAGTCCTGGAGCAGTTCCACACGACACTGTTTCAGGAAGGCTTCCATGTCCGCCATGGTTTTAATGTCTATGGACCGTTTTTCTGGGACATTGTAAAGCACTGTGATTTTGCCTGCCCGCGCCAGTCGCAGCACATTGAGCAAGGTGCCCGGACTTTTGGCATCCCAGATCATGAACCCAAAATCTGCCTCACGCGCCATCTCACGATCCTTGGCAGCGTAAAATTGAAAACCTTTGAGAGAATTAGGTACGTCAACTGAACGAACGGGCCAGTGACCTACATTATTGCGATATTTATTTCCAGAACAAAAAACTGTCACTGCGTTATAAGAAGCATCGGCAAAATACTGCTGAACGGCCTTGTCAATCCCGTTAGCATCACCAACCAAAACATTGTGCTGTCTTTGGATAACGTTGTGTAATCTTCGTTTCGCTTCTTCCGGAAGACGTGAAACGTGGCGAGAACCACCAACAAATATTGTGCTCATTGATTTTTCCGTGTTCGAGTGATCGTTAAAACATCCACTCTACCTGCTTGCCCATGTCGAAGTAGCAGGTCAGTTATTGCGTTTAAGGTTACCCCTGATCGCATGAGATCATCAAATAGTAACAAGTGCTTCCCTGCTACCGGACAAGCGTTAAGAGCATAAAGGCCCTCCAATTCTTTCTTACGATCGTGTAAATCAACGACATTTTTTATTTGTTGATTAGGACGAGTTCGTATTACGCAGTCAGCTACTTGCACATTGATTCTCTTACCAATGCCCTGCGCCAGAAGTAAAACAGGCTGAAATGGACGATCCTTGGACGGAGGTACTGGGATAATCACGTCGCAGGATATTGGATAATGGCCTAAAAATGCGACAACTGTATCAATAATATCATTGGCTACCGCTTTATTGCTGCGGTTTTTGAGTTGGAAAAGCAACTCACCAATAGGGGAACGTTTTGTATCGAACTCCTTATAGCCACTCGCATTTGTACCCACGAGTTCACTGCTTATGGTGTGATAATCCAGTGCAAATCCTGTATGCCAGCTTCCGTAGAGTCGCTTTGGATTAATAGTAACAGACATGGAACCACTTCTCCTGCTCCAAAGTTTCCATAAACAATAGGCTATAATTTTCCCTTATTTTTTGCAAGCAGGTGATGTTTACCCGAACGTTCAAAAAAAAAGGACCCGAAAGGGTCCTTTTTCTGATTCGTAGCGGCTTTCCAAATCAACGTTTGGAGAACTGGGTGCTCTTGCGGGCTTTGTGGCGACCGTATTTTTTGCGTTCGACAGCGCGGGGGTCGCGGGTGAGGAATCCGGCTTTTTTCAGGTTGGGGCGGTTTTCCGCGCCAAAGATGACGAGAGCCTTGGAAATGCCATGTTTGATGGCGGAGGCTTGGCCGGAGTTGCCACCACCGTGCACGGTGGCCACCACGTCGAACTTGTCCTGGGAATCGGTGATGCCGAAGGGTTGGCGGATGATCATGCGCAACACGGGGCGACCGAAATAATCGTCAATATTTTTCTCATTGACGGTGATACGTCCATTACCGGGGGCGATCCAGACGCGGGCGACGGCTTCCTTGCGTTTGCCTGTCGCGTAGGTGGCATTGGCCAAAGACATGGCGACGGCTCCCTTCAGATATCCAGGGTCAAAGGTTCAGGCTGTTGCGCGGCATGGGGATGCTCGCTGCCCTTGTAGATTTTCAGCTTGCGGTACATTTCCCGACCCAGGGGGGTGTTGGGCAGCATGCCTTTGATGGCATGTTGCAGAACCCGTTCCGGGAAGCGTCCTTCCAGCTCTTTGCGCACTGGTTTGGACTTGAGACCGCCGGGAAAACCGGTGTGCCAGTAGTAGACTTTATTGTCCAACTTGCGACCGGTGAGACGGACCTTATCGGCATTGACGATGATGATGTAATCACCGGTGTCGATGAAGGGGGTATAGATGGCTTTGTGTTTGCCCCGCAGCCGCTTGGCAACTTCACTGGCGAGACGGCCAAGAACCTGGCCATCGGCGTCAATGACGCTCCATTTGCGTTCGATCTCTTTGGGGTTGGCCACGAAGGTTTTCATGGCGAAGACTCCGAAATGGTGCTTGGCCGCCAGAATGGGCGGACGGCTTTACGGGATACGACAAGCCGGAAGAAGCCCTGCCTCTTCCGGCTTATTCGGGATGGCCGACTACAAATGGGCCGACATAAATAAATCTTCCTGGCAGTGACCTACTTTCCCACATCTTGAGATGCAGTATCATCGGCGCGGAGGGGCTTAACTTCCGAGTTCGGAATGGGATCGGGTGTGACCCCCTCGCTAAAGCCACCAAGAAGTCTTTGGGAGAAAAATCCCTAAACAAATGACTTGGTAACAAAGGGAAGGACTAAATTTGCAGGGTATTGGCCAAGGATCAAGGGGAGACTTGGACAACTGAGGAGAGTGGGTAAGGAGTATGTTATGGATGGAAAGAAGCCAATGGACTGATTAGTACTGGTAAGCTTCACGTGTTACCACGCTTCCACACCCAGCCTATCAACGTGGTGGTCTACCACGAGTCTCGTAGGGAGAATTAATCTTGAGGTGGGTTTCCCGCTTAGATGCTTTCAGCGGTTATCCCTTCCGTGCGTAGCTACCCGGCGATGCTTCTGGCGAAACAACCGGCACACTAGAGGCACGTCCACCCCGGTCCTCTCGTACTAAGGGCAGATCCTCTCAATTCTCCAACGCCCACGGCAGATAGGGACCGAACTGTCTCACGACGTTCTGAACCCAGCTCGCGTACCGCTTTAATTGGCGAACAGCCAAACCCTTGGGACCGACTTCAGCCCCAGGATGCGATGAGCCGACATCGAGGTGCCAAACCTCCCCGTCGATGTGAACTCTTGGGGGAGATCAGCCTGTTATCCCCGGAGTACCTTTTATCCGATGAGCGACGGCCCTTCCTCAAGGAACCGCCGGATCACTAAGGCCGACTTTCGTCCCTGCTCGACATGTCCGTCTCGCAGTCAGGCTCGCTTTTGCCTTTGCACTCTACGGTTGATGTCCGACCAACCTGAGCGAACCATTGCGCGCCTCCGTTACTTTTTAGGAGGCGACCGCCCCAGCCAAACTACCCACCATGCACTGTCCTCAACCCGGATAACGGGCCGGAGTTAGACGCCAAAAAGGATCAGGGTGGTATTTCAAGGTTGACTCCCAAGGAA
>JADFXB010000042.1 GCA_015233935.1 Magnetococcales bacterium
CCATCAATGCCATCATGGGGCTTACCCAGTTGGCACTGGGATTGGACCTCTCCCCAAAATTGCGGGACTATCTGGAGAAGGTCCTCCTTTCTTCCCGCTCACTCCTTTCCATCATCAACGATATCCTTGATTTCTCCAAAATCGAGGCGGGACGCATGGACCTGGATGCCGTTGATTTTGATTTGGAACAGGTACTGGAAAACGTCAACAACCTTTTTGCCATCCCTGCCATGGAAAAAAACATCGAGCTGTTCGTGGAAGTTCGGCCCGATGTCCCCTGCTACCTGAACGGCGATCCCCTGCGTTTTGGGCAAATTGTCAATAATCTGGTGGGCAATGCGGTCAAGTTTACCGAAACCGGCGAGGTGCGGGTTGTGGTGGATTGTGGTCACAAAGAGGAAGGACGGGTGCAATTACAGGTATCTGTGAGCGATACCGGTATTGGCATGCCATCCACAGAGATCCAACGTCTCTTCCAGCCCTTTCATCAGGCGGACGGTTCCATCAGTCGGCGATATGGCGGTACTGGTCTGGGACTGGCCATCACCCGTAATTTGGTGGAAAAAATGGAGGGGAACATCCAGGTGGAAAGCTCCCCTGGAGAAGGTTCCTGCTTTCGCTTCAACGCCTGGCTCCAGGAACCGCTGCGTATCAAGCCAACACCCCATCCCCACCAACACCTTCCCTTTCAATCGGTGATGGTGGTGGACGACAGTGCCACATCACGGGAAATTCTCCGTTCCACCTTGGAAAAATGGGGGCTTGCCGTCACGGAAATCTCCTCTGGCCAAGAGGCTTTACCCCGGCTACGCCAGGAAAAACATCCCGACCTGCTCCTGGTAGACCTCCTGATGCCAGACATGGATGGCTTGACCCTGTTGCGCCACATGCAAGAGGAGTTCCCCGATCATACCATGGCCGTGATCCTGATGAGTGCCTCAATGGGGCATGATTCATTGCTACGGGAAAGCACGGATATTCGCAAAAACGCCATTGTCAACAAGCCCATCACCCCCTCCAGCCTCTTCGATGCCATCATGACCGCCCAGGGGACGGGAAACCGACAGATACGCATGCAAGCCTTCGACGCCAACCGCTGGCGGCATGCCTTGCGGGGTGCCAAGATATTGCTGGTGGAAGACAATGCCATCAACCAACAGGTGGCGGTGGAATTTCTTCAGTTAATGGGGATAGAAGTCACCTGTGCCAATAATGGTCGCGAGGCCATCATCGCCTTACAGCAAACCCTTTTCGATCTGGTATTGATGGATTTGCAGATGCCAGACATGGATGGTTTTGAAGCAACCCGAATCATCCGCCGGGAAGAAGCGTGGAAAAACTTGCCCATTATCGCCATGACCGCCGCCGCCATGACTCAGGACCGTAAACGCTGTCTCGATGCCGGCATGAACGAACATGTGGCCAAACCCATTGAACCGGAACGGTTGGCTGAAGTGTTGAAACAATGGCTGCCCGCACCAGCAAAGGGAGAGAATGAAGAGATACCACCCGCTCCCCAGCCTTCTGTTATTCTTCTCCCCGATAATCCACCCGGTTTTGACCTTGAACAGGCGTTGAAACCATTGGGCGGCAATCTTAAATTGTGGCGAAGTCTCGTCGGGCGTTTTGCCGCTGATTTTGCCGAAATGGAAGGACTTCTCAACCAATGCATTGCCCGGCAGGATCGAAAAGAGGAAGAAAGGTTGGTGCATCGTCTGCGTGGAGCGGCAGGCAGCCTGGGGGCCATCACCCTGTTTAAATGTGCCTCAGAACTGGAACAGCTTCTGCGAAACGATGGTGATCCCGAATCCGCCCGGAAATCCTTCCGACACGCCCTGGCAGAGGCCCTGGCTTCCGCCAAAGCAGCGGGAGAGGAAGACACAATCGTGGCAGTTGTCTTTGATCCTGAAAAGGCACAAGAGTTACTCTCCCTCATTGCCGAGCACATATCCGTCTGTAGATTTGTTCCCACCCACATTACGGATGAAACACGGGCACTCTTTGCCACCACCCCCCTATCCAAGGAAGTGGAAATTTTGCTCAGACAACTGGACCAGTTTGATTTTGAAGCCGCCGGGGAGCAATTGGAGCGGGTGCGTGGAAAAGGAGGAAATTTCGCTTCATGACATACACAATCCTGATCATCGATGATGATGCCACCAGTGTACGTTCCCTGGCAGAAATTCTCTCCCAATCCTACAAGGTGCAGGTTGCCACCAGTGGGGAAAAAGGACTGACCATTGCCAGAGGGACGCCCAAACCGGATTTAATCCTCCTGGATGTGATGATGCCGGGCATGGATGGTTATGAGGTCTGTGGACAACTCAAGAAAGATGAGGCAACAAGGCACATCCCCGTCATCTTTGTCACTGCCAGGGATGATACAGAGGCCGAAACCAAGGGCATCTCCCTTGGTGCGGTAGATTTTCTCTCCAAGCCCCTGAAATCCCAGGTAGCCCTCGCCCGTATTCGTAATCACTTGGCCATCAAACGCGCCCAGGATCGGGTCCGCTTGCTGATGCTTTCTGCCAACGATGGTATTTTGCTCATCGATGGCGACACATGGCGCATTCTGGAGGCCAATCCCATGATTGGTGCCATGCTGGGGGTTGAGCCTGTACAACTGGTGGGACAAAAATGGCTTGATCTCTTTCCCCAAGAGGAACAAACCCTCTATCAGCGCATGATCACCTCCCAATTGGCCAGTGACCGCACCCCGCTTCCCGATCTGCAAATGGTCACCAAAGATGGTCGCTTATTGCCGGTAGATATGAGTGTCTCCCAAACCAGTCTGGCAGAAGAACGACTGATCCATGCCATTGTTCGCGATATATCCGAACGCAAGCAGAGCGAAGAGAAAAATGCCAGGGTTCAAGCGGCACGTTCCGCCGTCGGGCAATTATTGCAAGCTGCACTGGAACCCACCACCCTGGATGAATTTTTAGAGGAAGCCCTGGCAGCCGTCCATTCGGTTTGGTGGCTCTCCCTGCAACAACGAAGTGCCATCTTCCTGCTGAATGAAGAAAGTCAGGAGTTGGTGTTGGTTAAACGTTATCCAGAGGATGCCATCATTCTCTGCCAACGTGTCCCCATGGGGGTCTGCCTGTGCGGTCAGGCTGCTGCCAGGCGCAAAACCATTTATAAGGAACGGATCGATAAAGATCATGTGATGATCGGCGACCTGGCCCAGACCCATGACCATGGCCATTATTGTGTACCCATTATCTTTCGCGACCATCTGTTGGGCGTCCTCAACATTTACACCGATGCAGGACACCCCTACAGCCACGAAGAGGAAGGTTTTCTGGTTACCGTGGCCAACACCCTGGCCATGGTTTTGGATCGGCGGGAACTCAATGACAAACTGGTACGAGCCAAAGATGCCGCCGATGCGGCCAATCAGGCCAAAAGCAATTTTCTCGCTGCCATGAGCCATGACATTCGTGCCCCCATGAATTCCATCATCGGCATGGGGGAGATGCTGTTGGATGCCCCGCTGGACAACGAATATCGCAGCTATGTGGAGACCATCAACCGGGCTGGAACCTGTTTGTTGGCCCTGATCAACGATATCCTGGATCTCTCCAAAATCGAGGCCGAACAGCTTTCCCTGGAGCAGATTGATTTCGATCTGCCGGAGTTGATCACCAACACGGCGGACATTCTCCGTTTTCAGGCGGTCAGCAAAGGATTGCGCCTTGTCACCCAGGTGGATTCGGCAACCACCCAATGGGTGTGTGGCGATCCCAATCGTCTACAACAAATTTTACTGAACCTCTTGGGAAATGCCATCAAGTTTACAAGCCAAGGAGAGATCACCTTGACTGTGGAAGGGGACAAGGAGATGGTTCGTTTTGCGGTGGCAGATACGGGCATCGGTATTCCCCAAGATCGTCTGCACGCCATTTTCAATCCCTTTGAGCAGGTTGACAACTCCACCACCCGCCGCTTTGGTGGAACCGGCCTGGGTCTTTCCATCTGTGCCCATTTGGTACGATTGATGGGGGGTAGTATCGAGGTGAAAAGCATCTTGGGCCAGGGTAGCGTGTTTCATTTTGCCGTGGTTTTACCACCGGCGGACAAGAGACATCCAATAGTTTCAAAAACCGATGGTGTTTCTGAAAATCTCGCATCCTTGACCATCCTTGCGGTGGATGATGCAGAGGATAACAGGCTGTTGTTGCGTGCTTTCCTCAAAGATAGTGGCCACGATTTGCACCTGATGGACAATGGGCAGGCCGCCATCGATATGGTTATGCAGCGAAAATTTGACCTGATCTTGATGGATATCGAAATGCCTGGTCTGGATGGTTTTCAAACCATTGAACGCATTCGTTTGATTGAAAAAATGGAAAATCGTACCCCGGTTCCCATTATCGCCACCACCGCCCACACCATGAAAGAACAGACCGAACGGCTTTTCCAGGTTGGTTGCACACTCCACCTGGCCAAGCCCTTCAAGAAAAAAATGCTGTTGGATTCCATTGCACGCGCCGTGCCGGTGTACAAAAAAACAGAAACCTGACGGAAATGCCATGAAAACTGGAATCGATTATCCCCCCATTCGGGTCTTGTTGGTAGACGACCAGCCCATTGTTGAACATCTTCTGCATCGCATGTTCCATGGTCAGCGTGATCTGATACTCGCCGCCTGTGACAACCCCATGGCAGCGGAAGAGTTCGCCGAACAGTTCAAACCGACCATCATTCTTTTGGATTTGGTGATGCCCGGCATCGATGGATTGGGCCTTCTTTCCCGTTTTCGGCGGCGCAAAGCAACCCAGGGGTTGCCCATTATTCTTCTTTCCGCTCAGGAAGATGCGGAACACAAGGCCACAGCCTTTCAGAATGGAGCCAACGATTTTTTAATCAAGTTGCCGGATAAGGTGGAAATGCTGGCCCGCCTGCGCTATCACGCCCGTGCCTGGTTCAATCAATTGCGCGCCGAAAGCCAGGTTCAAATGATTCAAAGGGCGGAACTCAAATACCGCAACCTGTTTGAACACTCCCGTGACGCCATTTTCCTGGCGGACGCCGTCTCCGGTGAAGTAGTGGATTGCAATCCGGCAGCCTCTGATTTGCTGGGGGTTACCCGTGATTTTATGCTGGGCAAGGTGTTGGCAGATTTATTGAGTAACCGGCACACTGCGTTTCTCAAGGAAATGTTCCGGGAGCATGTCCTGCTGCGTCGCAATATCAAGTCGGAAATTCAGATTGTGCGTTTTGATGGTGTGCGCATTCCCGTGGATGTTTCCGCCACCCTCTTTTCCCAGGAAGGACATTTCTTCTCCCAATGGATGCTGCGGGATCTTACGGAGAGAAAGCAGCTTCTGCAATCCTTGGAGGAGACTCTGACGGTGGCAGAGATGGCCAATCGCATGCGGAGCGAATTTCTCATCACCCTGGAACGGGAAATTCACCCCCCCATGCAACTCCTGGCCAAGATTGCTTCCAAGGTAACCGGAGAGGGTTTCCGCGATGAAGAGGCCGGTCCAACCCTGGCAGATCTCCCGCAAGGGGTTGCCAGTTTGGAAACCTTCTTTGGGGATATCCTGGAATTGGCTCGCATAGAGGCGGGTCAGGTGGTGATCAAGGAGGCCCCCTTAAATCTGCCCGCCATCATGGACAATGTATTGGCCCCCTTCATGGAACAAGCCGCTGTCAAGGGGATCACCCTGTCCTACCAGGTGGCTCCCGACTTGCCCACTCGCCTTCTCGGCGATTCCCTGCGCCTACGCCAGGTTTTGTTTAATCTGGTCAAAAATGCGATTCAATATACCCCGTCGGGAAGAATCGACTTATCGGTGCGTATTGCCAGTCGTCCTGGTGAGGAAAACATGCTGCTCTTTTCGGTCACCGACACGGGGGTTGGCATTCCCTATGCGGATCAGGGAACCATTTTCTTCCCATTTTACAAGGTGGCCTCCCACCAAAAATTTCGTTCCAGCGAATTGGGCTTGGGACTCGCCATTTGTCGTCACATGGTAGAACGAATGGGGGGACGGATTGGGGTCAAAAGCCAGGAAGGTCAAGGAAGTAACTTTTACTTCACGGTCAAGTTGCTGCAATGGGAAGAACAACCCCCTGCCGGTGAAACAATGGAGACCGCCAACAACATCCAACCGCCTCAACACGATGCACGCCGATATCCCATTCGTCCTTTCCAAATTTTATTGGTGGATCTACCCTCGGAAGACCGGGTCATGATCCAGGCCTTTTTGCAGCACATTCCCTGCGCGTTGGAGTGGACGGCCCATGTTCAAACATCCCCTCTTGAACGATGCCGCCAGCATACCTTCGATGCCCTGCTGATAGATGCCACCACCTCCTCCCAAGAGAGTGCCCAAACCTTGGCTCGAAGCGTTCGGGCCATGGAGAAAGAGGGAATTATCCAACATCTCATGTTGATCTGTTTGGCTTGCTCCCTGGACCACAACGGACATAACACCCTGCTGGCAGCAGGGTTTGACAGCGTACTGAGCAAACCCATCAATCGGAATCATCTGTTGGCACTGTTTGAACGTTTGGTTTTGAAACCCATATAAAGAATGGTGATATGAAAATATGACAACCAAATCATTTTCATCCCCTCCAGTGGCTCTTGGCGTGATGCCACCCCTTACCGGTCTGGTAAGCATGTATGGTCCAGAAATCATCTGGGCGGCCCGTATCGCTTGTGCAGAGGTCAACGAGTTGGGAGGGGTGTTGGGGCGTCCCTTGCAGTTGATCATCGAGGATGACGGCAGTCTTCCTCAAACAGCCGTGCCAGCGGCCATGCGTCTGGTGGAGGAACATGGGTGCGCGGCCATCATCGGCAATCTGCTTTCCAACTCCCGTATTGCCGTTGCCAGCCATGTGGCGGATGTAAAAGGTATTCCTTACCTTAATTTTTCATTCTACGAAGGCAGCATTTCCAGCCGCTATTTCTTCCACTTCGCTGCATTGCCCAATCAACAGATTGATCTGATGATTCCCTGGATGGCCAAGCAGTATGGCCTCAAAATGTTCTTTGCAGGCAACAACTACGAATGGCCACGGGGATCCATCGACGCTGCCAAACGAGCCTTGTCGAAGATCGAGGGCGATATTGTGGGGGAGGAATATCTTCCCATTGGCGCACCTTCCGGTGATATTGATGACCT
This sequence comes from Magnetococcales bacterium, assembly GCA_015233935.1. Lineage (GTDB taxonomy): Bacteria > Pseudomonadota > Magnetococcia > Magnetococcales > JADFXB01 > JADFXB01. The sequence continues at coordinate 7,143 of JADFXB010000042.1, forward strand.
GATAAGAAAGGTCGCCCGCTCCGGGGCCAATGTGTTTGTTCCCTATTTTGCCGGCGTGGACCAAATCACCCTTCTGACACGTTTTTCCGACATGGGTCTAAAAAAACGCATGGCCGTGGTGATGGGCCACTACGATGAGGTCATGGTGGCCCATCTCGCACCGGAAGTGCGGGACGGATTTTACTCCAGCAACAGTTATTTCATGTCCGTGGATACCCCGGAAAACAGGAACTACCTCAGCCACCTGGCCCAACAGCCCGATGTGGATGGCATTTGGCCCAAGGGGCGGGGTGCCCTGACCAACTTTGGCGAAGGCACTTATTTGTGTGTCCTGGCCTTTGCTCAGGCCGCCAATGCCGCCGGAACCCTGGAGGCAGAAGCACTGGTGACAGCATTGGAACGAGCCAGGATCAAAGGCCCACAGGGGGAAGTGGTGATGGACCACCATACCCACCATGCCTGTGTCAACAGTTACCTGGCACGGTGCGACCGGGAAGGGGTTTTCCATATCGAGGAAAAATTTGGTCCCATACCACCTCGCATTCCAGAGCGATACACTCCTGTGGGATTGGAGATTATGCTACACGAATCTCCACCCTCTCCCCATATGGCAGCTCGTCTGGTGGCTGAAATCAGCAGTGCCCGCCAGAAGGCGGAAAACGCCTATCGCATTCTGACTTTGGCAGACATGGCCGTGCTGGCCACTGACGAGAATCAGGTGATCACCGATTGCAATCCCAGTGCCTGCAACCTGTTCGGTTATGAACAGCAGGAACTTGTCGGGTTGCCAGTCCATACCTTGCTGCCGCCCCATTTGCGTCAGCGTCACCATGAAATGGTCCAACGCTTTGTGGCTGGCACGGAGACCGAACGACGCATGTCGGAGCGGGGAGAAATTACTGGCTATCGCAAGGATGGCACCTTTTTTCCCCTGGAAGCCTCCATCGCCAAATTTCACACCGGAAACTCCTGGATGCTGGTGGTAACCATGCGGGATATCACCGCCCGCAAACAGGAGGAAGAAGATCTTCTGCATCGCGCAACCCACGACAGCCTTACCGGACTGCCCAATCGCGCCTTGATTCGGGAGCGGCTGGGACACGCCCTCCACCGATCCATGCGTCAAGGTTGGAGCGTGGCCCTCCTGTTTGTGGATCTGGATGGCTTCAAACTCATCAACGACTCCCATGGTCATGACGCCGGTGATGCCGTTCTGAATCAGGTTGCACAGCGTTTGCTGGAACATGTACGCCCAGGGGATACGGTGGCACGCTTGGCCGGTGATGAATTTGTCGTCCTGTGCGACCAGGTGGAGCAACCCATGGTGGTGGCCTCCTTGGCGCAAAGACTCAATACAGAACTGCGCCTGCCCGTGTTTTATGATGCTTTCCCCCTGGTCATTACGGCCAGTATTGGTATCGCCCTGGGGCATGGCTCCACCCACTCCGCCGATGATCTGCTCAGATCGGCAGATACCGCCATGTATGCGGTTAAAGAAAAGGGCAAGGATGGTTGGCAGTTTTTCAGCGAAGGTTTGCAGGAACAGGCACGGCAGCGGTTGGCCATCACCCACGGATTGCGCCTGGCCATTGAGAAAAATGAATTGTACACCAGATTCCAACCCATTGTTTCCACAGAAAACAATCGTATCGTCGGTGCGGAACTGCTGCTGCGCTGGCGTTCTTCGGAAGGAGAAATTTCACCTGGATTATTCATCCCCATTGCGGAAATGACAGGAGCCATCATTCCCATTGGGGCCTGGGTCTTCCAAAAAGCCTGCCAAACCGAAGTTGGCTGGCGTAAGCGTTGGGGGGCCGATGCCCCCTATGTCTCAGTAAACCTGTCTGCCCGCCAACTCAATGATGATGCACTGGTGGAAAATTTTTCCGCCACCCTGCTTGAAACCGGGGCTGATCCAGAACGTCTCCTGCTGGAAGTCACAGAGACCTCCCTGATGGCCAATATTCAAACCAATGTGCGGGTTCTGAACCAGTTGGCAAACCTGGGACTTCGCGTGGCGGTGGATGACTTTGGAACCGGCTATTCATCCCTGGCCCAATTGACCCGTTTGCCTGTCAATGTACTCAAGATTGATCGCGCTTTTGTGGACGGATTAGAAAGCCAAAAGGAAAGCAGGGCAGTGGTCCAGGCCATTGTCGGCCTGGGTAAGGCTCTGGGTCTCAAACTGGTAGCCGAAGGGGTGGAACTTCCCGCCCAGCTCCAGGAATTAAAGATCCTTCACTGCGATTTCATCCAGGGTTACCTTTTCTATCGCCCCCTGGAAGAAACGCGATTGATGGAAATCTTGGACAAGTTGGAACGAAGTGAAAAATCTTCCCTTGATCCGCATCAAGAGAACCCTTAGTATTTTTCCTTCCTGAAGGGGAGTAGTCGGTCGCCGGGAGGTTATACTTGCGGCGAGGTGTGCGTCAACATACTTGGATAACCGGAACCTGATTCCGCTCCATGGCGCATACAGTCGAGTGACTTGACGAGACCTTGAGGCAACGTTCACCCGCTTGGGGTCGGGGGTGGCGTTTGCCTTCAAGTCTCTATCACATCGACCCCCTGAAAGGATTCTCCATGTCCCTCTCTGTTGCCGGTGCCTTCCCCGCAGACATGGCTACCTGGTTTACCACCAGTGCCACAACCTTCCTGGTCATTTTTCTGGCCGAACTGGGCGATAAAACCCAATTGGTGTGTATGACTTTGGCCGCCCGCTACAAAGGTCGTCCCGTCTTTTTTGGTGCCTCTTTAGCCTTTGTTTTTCTTAACGTGCTGGCAGTAGTGTTTGGTGCGGCTTTGGCCCAGTGGGTGCCGGAAAAGGTCATGGCCGGGATCGTGGCGGCCTTGTTCGCCTTCTTCGGTATCCAATCCTTGCGCACTTCCAGCCAAGAGGAAGAAGAGGAGGAGGTGGAAGAAAAAAGCGGCCACAGCATTTTCCTCACCGCCTTCCTCATGATCTTTGTCGCCGAATTGGGAGATAAAACCCAAATCGCCGTGGCGGGCATGGCGGTTACCCAACCCGCCGGTCCGGTCTGGATCGGGGCTACCATCGCCCTGGTGCTCTCCTCCGCCCTGGGTGTCATCGTTGGCAATAAATTATTGCAACGCATTCCCATCAAGGTGGTGCACAAGGTGGCGGGTATCTTCTTCCTGGCGTTGGCCGGTTTGGCCTTGACCAAGGTGTTTTAATAAAAAAGGGGCCGGATGGCCCCTTTTTTTTATTTACTCAACACCTCTTCCAAAAAAAGTTTCATGGTCTGCCAGGAGCGACGGTCGGCGTCTGCATTATAAGCCGCCCCGTCATTTCCTGCCAAATGGGCGTCGGGATTGGTAAAGCTGTGTTTGGCTCCCCCGTAGGAGTGGAATTGCCAATCCGCCTTGGCCTCGTTCATCCCACTTTTGAAGGCGGCAATTTTTTCGGGTGGAATAAAGGGATCGCTCTCCCCATGGGCCACCATGATTTTGGCGCGAATTTTTTCACCTGCCTGGGGAGGGGGTGCAGGTAACGAACCATGAAAACTCACCACCCCCTTCACATCCGCCCCGGTGTAGGCCAATTGCATCACCGTGGCCCCGCCGAAGCAATAACCGATGGCCGCCAGCCGGTTACCATCGGCTTCGTTGGTCTCCTTCAAGGCTGCCAGAGCCAGGGTGGCCCGCCGTTGCCACATTTCCAGGTTGCTGGTCACCTGCTTGGACCACTCCCGCGCCTCCTGGGCATGGGTGGCCACATGTCCCACGCCATACATGTCGGCAGCAAAGGCCACATAACCCAAGGCCGCCAACTGCCTGGCCCGTGATTTGGCATAATCGTTCAAACCCCAGAATTCATGAAAAACCAACACCCCCGGCCTTTTGCCAGTCATCGCATCATCCCAGACCAGATATCCCTTCAGGCCCGTCTCCCCATCCCGATAGTCCACCTCCCGGCTTTGCAGTTCTGCCTGGGCAGTGGATATCCACAGGGAGGCCGCCAAGAGCAGCCAGCCCAATTTCCATTTTTTCATCCAGTATTCTCCCTCTTATGCATGGTTTCTTTTTAAGCGTACCCGGATGGCCTCTTCTTGATCCATCTCTTCCAAACGACCGGTCATTTCCGCCAGATTGCTCTCCAGATCGGGCAAGATGACATCCTCCAGGGCGCGGGCACGCCGCTCCGTGCGCCGATATTCATTCATCAATCTTTGCAGGTTGCCAGACAAGGCAGCCAATTCCACCCCAATGACTGCCAGTTGGGAAAACAGTCTGCCGCAAGCCACCCCTTCCGGGGATGGCAACGCGACGGGTTGGCTGGCGGTCTCCACCTCCTGCCGTTGCACGGTGATCAGTCGCACCCCAAAAAAATCCCGTTCTTGCCGGGAAATAGCTTTTACCTCCCCCACTGGCGGCAACAGGGAAAGATCCAACAAACCATGCCGTTCCACCGCATGGGCCAAAGCCAGACGAGCCTTGGCAAAGAGACCCCGCCACTCTTCCTGCACCTGACCATGACGGGCCAACTGACGCATGATTTCCGCCACCAGCAGCAAACGCTTTTCATCGAGAAATTTAAACCCCTCGGTGAAGAGGCGTTTTTCCTCCCGTAATTCCAACAGCGCGCTACGTGTGGCGGTGACCTCCATCAGGAACCCTTTCCAACCTGGATATGACGTTCCAATTGACTGTCACTCAAACGGGCCAATTCCAACACGGGCAGCAGGCGCAACAGTTGCCATCCCACCTCCATGCTCTCGTCCAGGGTGCGGGGTCGCTCTTGTTGCAAAAATTCCCGCTCAAAACGCTCACCAAAGGTGAGATAGGTGCGATCCGTGTTGGTCAAGGCATCGGAACCCACCACACTGGCCAACAGACGTACCTGAATGGCCTGGGCGTAAGAGGCATAAAGCTGGTTGGCCAGGGCGGGATGATCTTCATGGGTGAACCCCTTGCCAATGCCATCTTTCATCAAACGGGAGAGGCTGGGCAAAACCTTGGTGGGGGGAAAGATGCCTTTACGATCCAACTCCCGGTCCAGAACAATTTGTCCCTCGGTGATATAACCGGTCAAATCGGGAATGGGATGGGTGATATCGTCGGCAGGCATGGTGAGAATGGGCAACTGGGTCAAGGTTCCCGGTCTGCCATGGATGGTGCCCGCCCGTTCATAGAGGGTGGCCAGGTCCGAATACATGTATCCCGGATAACCCTTGCGACTGGGAATTTCTCCATGACTGGCGGAAACCTCCCGCAAGGATTCACAATAGTTGGTCATATCGGTGATGATGGCCAGGACGTGGCGTCCCTCCACAAAGGCCAGATATTCCGCCGCCGACAGGGCAAAGCGGGGGGCCAACAAGCGTTGGGTACTGGAATCGGAGGCCAGGTTGAGAAATAAGGCGGTATGGGCAAGGGCACCGCTGCGTTCCAGGGTACGCCGGAAGGTTTCCGCCGTATCATAGGGAACCCCGATGCCTGCAAAGACGATGGCAAAGGGTTCGGCAGCGGCTTCTTTGCTGAGCAGGCGGGCATGGAGGGCGATTTCTACCGCCATGCGGTTGTGGGGCAAGCCACCCCCGGAAAAAATGGGCAGTTTTTGTCCCCGCACCAGACTGTCCAAAACGTCGATGGCGGAAACACCGGTTTCGATAAAATCCTGGGGCTTGGCCCGTCGTACCGGATTGATGGCCGATCCATCGATGGGCCACTCTTGCACAGCGGCCACGGGTGGTCCACCATCCATCACCCGCCCGACCCCGTCGAACACCCGGCCCAGAATGCCGGGTCCGAGGGGAAAGGTGAGGGGTTTGCCGGTAAAGCGGATGCGGGTTTCTTCCAGGGCCAGACCAGAGGTGGTCTCCAGCACCTCAATGGTGAGAAACTCTTCATCCAGGGCGGCGATACGGCCCAAACGGTGGACACCGTCCGCGCCGGTGACGGTCACCGCCTCATTCAACCCCACCTCCACCTCCCGGCGGGCGAAGAGTAAGGGACCGTCGATACGGGTAACCGTGCCGGTGGAAATCAAGGAACCCATGCTCATGGCGTGCCCCTTTCACTGCTTAAACCAGCAAAGGCCCGTTCCAACTCTTTTTCCAGATCGTTGAAGCGTTCCATCTCGTCGTCGCCGATCTCTTCACCCATACGTTGCAAGCGGCGCAACACCGGTATCTCGCTGATGGCTTCCACCGTCACCCCCGCTTCCACCGCTTTGTCTGCCAATAGGAGAAACCGTTCCAACAAGACCATCATGCGGTTTTGTTTTTGCGGTGAGCAAAAACGATCCTTGGCCGCAAAGGCGGATTGCCGCAAGAAACCTTCATTCACCAGGGAAGCACAGAGCAGGGTCAACTGCTGGCGCGGGGGCAGGGTATCCTTGCCCAGAATACGGGCCATGCGCTCCAGGCGGGATTGCTCCTCCAGCAAGGTTAAAAATTTGCGTCGCTGTTCTGCCCAGCGTGGATTGCCCTGTTTTTGCCACCAGGTGGCCAGTTCCACCGCATCTTCCGAGTAGGAGTGCAACGGTTCGATGGCGGGATAAAAGCGGGCTTGGGCACGCTTGCGATCCAACTCCCAAAGGTTGCGCACATAGCGTTTGGTGTGGATGGTCACCGGTTCGGAAAAGTCGCTGGAAGGGGGACTGACGGCCCCAATCAAGGTCAGGGAGCCACCCTCCCCGGTGAGGGTACGCACCCTGGCAGCCCGTTCATAGAAGGCGGCCAACCGGGTACTCAAGTAGGCGGGATATCCCCCCTCCCCTGGCAATTCACCCAAACGACCGGAAACCTCCCGCAGGGCTTCCGCCCAACGACTGGTGGAGTCGGCCATCAAGGCCACGTTTAATCCCAAATCCCGAAAATATTCGGCCACCGTCACCCCGGTATAGATGCTGGCTTCTCTGGCGGCCACCGGCATGTTGGAGGTGTTGGCAATGACCAGGGTGCGCTCCATGAGGGGACGACCGCTACGGGGATCTTCCAATTGGGGAAACTCTTCCAACACCCCGGAGAGTTCATTGCCCCGCTCGCCACACCCCACATAGATAATGACATCGGCGTTACACCATTTGGCCACGGTTTCCAACAGGACGGTCTTACCCGTACCGAAACCACCAGGCACCATGGCCTTGCCACCACGGGCCACCGGGAACAGGCAGTCCAACACCCGTTGCCCGGTGAGCAGGGGGGGACCAATGGCCAACCGTTCCCGCACCGGACGGGGAGTCCGCACCGGCCACCAATGGCTCATGGCCACTTCTACCACCTGCCCGGCGGGGGTTTTGAGTTGCAGGATGGTTTCATCATCCTGGTAGGAGCCTGCCGGAACGATGGTGACCACCTCCCCTTGCAGGGAGGGGGAGAGGGGAATGGGGTGGTGGATTACCCCGTCCAGGGTGGCCTGGCCCAGAATCGCCCCACCGGTCAAGGGGTCTCCCACGGCGACGGAGGGTTGAAATTGAAAGGTGCGACTGAATTCACGGGCCATGCCGGGTTGAATAAAATCATCCTTGCTGATGGTGAGGGGACGCAGCAATCCATCATAGATTCCCCCCAATAAGCCCGGCCCCAGACGAATGGCCAGGGGTCTGCCCTCCCCCACCACCTTGTCACCGGGGCGTAGGCCGGTGGTGTCTTCGTAGACCTGAACGGTGATTTCTTCCCCATCCAGACGAACCACTTCACCCAGCAAGCCCCGATCTCCCACCAGGACGGCTTCGTTCACCCGGAAAGGTCCGTTCACCCGTGCTTTCAGAACGGGTCCGCTGATCCATTGGATGGCAGCGCGATTCATGGCAAGTCACCTCGCGGCGGAGCTGAAGAGAGGGGGGATTCCATCAAGGCCAGTAATTGGGCATCCACCCTGGCGGTATCACCCATGAGACCTTGCAGGGTGCCATCCAGACAGGTTCCGCCCCGACACACCAGAAGGCCCGCCGTGAGGGTATCGTCGGCAATGCCTGTTATGGCACTCCAGCGTGGGGAGGCGGGCCATTCAGCAAGGGACCATGAGGAGGGATGGCGGATGCGCAATTCACCGGCTGGCAGGGTGGCTTCGGCCTGTTGGGCCAAGGAGAGAATCCATTCCCGCCGGGTTTCCTGTTGCTGCCAGCGTTCTTGCAGGGCTTGTTGCAACTGGTTGCGCCCGTCCACCAACAATTGGGCCAGGTGTTGCAGATGGCGTTGGCGACTGGCGGTTTCCAGGTGTGCCTTGGCATTGTCCAGGGCTTGCTGCTCTTGTCGTTTGGCCTCTTTGGCCGCCTGTTTGACCCGACTGCGGGCATCTTTTTTGGCTTGGGAGAGAAGATTTTCCGCCTCTTGCCGTGCCTGGTCCAGGATGCCCTGGCAACGGCTTTCCCGTTGCTGGTGGATCCATTCCAGCAAAACCCGCAGTCGGCTTTCGGTGGCGGAGAGTTCCATGTTCATGTGGTGATTCCCAATTGACTGCGTATACGCGCCGCCACATCCAACCCCTGGGATGCCGGTTGCATGGTGGGCACCACCAGCACCATGGGGTTGACACTGGCCAACAACTGTTCCATCAGGGCACGGGGCAACCGATTGGCCATTTCACCGGTGAGGATTAACAAGGGCACCCGTGAGATGGTCTGGCGCACGGCTTCTTCCAGCTCTTTGGCGGTGGGGACCAGTATTTCAAACCCGGCCAATCGCCAGCCTGCCGCGCTCAATTCGTCGCCGATGAAACAGGGAGCGGCCATGAGGATTACCCCACCCGGTTCAGGATCATGATGGAGATGATCAAACCATAGATGGCGATACCTTCGCCCAAGCCCACCAGAATGAGGATACGTCCCAGCATTTCCGGTTTTTCCAGGATGGCCCCGATGGCGGCACTGCCGATGCTGGCAACGGCGATACCGGCGGCAATGGAGGAAAGGCCGGTGGCCAGGGCAGCGGCCAAATAGGCCAGGCCCACATCCCCACCCGATGCATTGGCAGGGGTTGCTGCCGCAGCGGCCAGTGCATCCCCCCCGTGCAGGACGGCCCAGCCCAGACCGACGGCCAACAGGGCGGTGAAGAAGGTGAGAAAGAGGGTCAACTTCAACTTGGCGGACATGGGAGACTCCTGCCTGGCAGAAAGGTTTTTAAAGGGAGGAGACGGCCACCGGCGGCGGTGGCGTGGGCACGAACAGTCGCCCCTCCCCTTTCAGGAAACGGATGAAAAATTCAAACAGCATCAGACGGGTGGTTTGTACCGACACCACCAACCCTTCCAATACCAGAATGATGACATTGCCTATCAGCAAGACCAGCAGCCAGGAGATGGGATTGCCTGCCAGATCGGCCAGGGCCACCACCGCTTGGGAGAGACCGGCATGAGCGAGGGCGAAGGCTCCCACCCGACTGAAAGAGAGGGTATTGACGGCCAGTTGCATGAGGGTTTCCGGCACATGGGCCAGGTGGAAAAGACCATGCCAACCCCCATGATGACGATAATTTCCCACCGCCATGAGCAAAACGGCCAAACAGAAAATGCCCCAACTCCAGTGGGTTAAGAAGACGCCCAGAATGGACCAATAGGCCACCATCATGCCCATGCCCTCATACCACCACCGGGAACCCTCACCCCGCCAGTGGGACTGCACCCCTTCCAAGGCCATCCCCCCACTGACGATGACAACACCCAAAGCCAGGGGAACCGCCAGCAGGGTCATGGGATGGCTAAGGGGGTGGAGCCACAGGGCGGGAATCACATGTTCGAGACAAAACAGGGAACCGAATAAGAGACCAAACAAGGTAGCGGAAAGACCACCGGCCACCAGCAACCAGCCCATATCCAAATTTTTATGCCGGGCCAACCAGTAGCCCACCAGGGCCAGGACCGGTCCCTGCCCCACATCGCCAAACATGAAACCGAACAACAGGGGCATCAGGAGGGCCAACAAACGGGAGGGGTCCACCTCGTGGCGTCCGGGAACTCCCAGCATGGCGGGAAAAAGCTGGAAGGGCTTGGCCCAGGGTGGATTATCCAGAATCATGGGGGGTTCCACGGCAGGAGGTGGGGGAAGTCCCACCATGGCCTGCACCCCGTGTTCTTGCAGCCGCAGATTGAGGGATTCGGCCTCACTTTCGGAGGTCCAGCCGGTGATATGGGTGAGTTGCCCTTCCACCACCGGCTTGGCTTGTTGATGATACCAACGCAAGCGGTAGAGAACCGGCAAGGTGAGGGATAGTTGGTGTACATCGGCCAGACGGGCCAGATCGATGTGGACTCCGGCCAGTTTTTTATCCATCTTTTGCCGCCGCTGACGAATTTTTTCCAGGGCGGCCTCTGGGGTGGTGCGCATCCAGTTGGCAATGGGTAGAAATCGCCCGTGGGCGTTAAAGATGAGTTGACGATAACTGGCCAACGCCTGCTGCTCCCCAGCCACCATCAGGAACATATCCTTTTCCCCATGGAGAATGGTCATCAGTAGATTATCGGGCAGGGGTGGCAGGATTGCCTGGGGTGGCAGGACAAAGATGGCGGAGGCGATGGTATCATCCCCATCATCCCGCCACAGGGAAAAGTTTAACACCCCACCCGCCAGCCGACTGGTTAAATCTTCCAGCAATTGCAATTCGGTGGCATCGGCTTGCAGCTTTTGCAGGGTGGTGATTAAGGGTTCCGCCTCCCGGCACCAGTTTTCCAACCGGGTGAGATTATCTTGCAGGGCGTGCAGGACCGAAGGGGCGTGGTAGTGGTCGGGCACCGGTCCAATGGCAGGCCAGTAGGCGACAAAGCGTTCTTCCAACTGGCGAAATTTATCCAGTAAGGGGATCAATTCGGGTGCTGGGGATGGGGAGTCATGATCTTCCAACTGCACTTGCCGAAAGTTGGCCAACAGGGAGATGGCGGCGGGAATTTCGCCGGGGTGCCCCACCAGATGAAACCAACGGGCAGAGCGGGGAGGATGGATCATGGGGCCTTCTCCTCGATACCGTTGGGAAAGAGGAGACGGCGACAGATGGCCCCCCGCAATCTTTCCAGCTCCAAGGCCACCAGACCGAGATGGGCGAAGGCGACCGAGACGTGGAACAGGTGGCGGCGAAAATGGGCGGCCAGCAATTCTTGCAGGCGCAGATGGAGAGCGCGGGAAAGATGGGGATCATCACAGGCTTCCAGGTGACCTCCCACCTGCCCCACCTGCTTCATCAGGGAGAGCAGGGAACGATCTTTGCGGGCGTTGGCGGGCCACAGGGAGTGCCAATGTTGCATCCAGGCGGTGGTGGGTGGTTCCCCTTGCTGCCAACGTTGGATCAAGGGGGTAAAACTTCCCCACTGGGGCGGTACATTGGCCAGGGGGGCCAGGAGTTCATCCCGTTGCAGGGCGGCGGGAATGGGATGACCATGCAGACGATGGAGCAACAGGGGTAGATCCACCAGGGTGGCCAGCCAGCGGGTGGCGGGGTGCCATTCAGAGGGCAACCAGGCCGCCACTTCCGCCACATGGTGACGGAAGGAGAGACGCAAGGAAAGATCCGCCTCGTGATGGCTGGAGGTGGGGCCGATGCTGTGCAGCCAGCGGGCAAGGGAGGTATCCCTGGCCTGTTTGAGAAAAACTGTAAAGGAGGGAATGGCGGCCAGCCGGGACCACTCCTCTTCTGGCAGGTGCAGACTGTGACGGGCTTGCAGGCGGGCCTGGGCATAATGAAAGGTATTCACGCCTTCACCTCCCCTGAGCCACCGGTCAAGCGGGCGGCCAACAGGAGAACGGCCTGGCTCAACTGTTGGGGATCTTGAAGCTGTTCAGCGTCCGCCTGGCGATTTTGCAAAATCAGGGCTTGCACCCGTTTTTTAATTTTTTTGCCGCGTTGTTTGTGAATCAGACTGATTTGGTCATCCGCCTTGCGTTGGATATCCAACACTTGATTGCGTGCGGTAGCCAGCAGGGCGACGGCCTGGTTGCGACAGGTGGTAACGGCAGCATCGGCCTGTTGCTGGGAGCGCAACAGTCGATCCATGGCTTCTTGACTGGCAGAGGAGTGGACGGATGGATTTTCCATGGCAACTCCGAAAAGTGACTGGATCATACCGTCTTACGTCCACAACTCTATCCCTTTTTTAACCGCTTCTCAATCCCTATTTTACCTAATTCCCAATGTGGTTTGCAGAAAAATATTCGGGGTCACATGAACCCTCATCACAGCTAGAGGCAAGAAGCAACGCATGTTGAATGGTGTTTACATTTAAAGTATGGACACCTACCGAAGAGACAATATACCCCACAGCTTTTGCAATAACTGGATAAGACATCATAATTTTTTTTGCAAGAATACTGGCCAGCTCGTTTAACACCTGGGTGCTAATCCAAGCATTTGGTTTCTGTAATAGAAGATGGGCACGATTCTTTTTTTCTGGTTCTGTGCTGGAAAAAGCATAAATAACAATATTTTAGTCCAGAAATATCTTAGCGTGCATTGGCCTCTTGTCTGTCAAAACGCCAATTTCTGGTATCCAGGCGGGGAAGATCACAAACCTCTGGGTTGCTTTTCTCAACCAGTTTCAGAGGAAGCTGGTATTGATAGAGATCACGCCGCCACCGCTGCGCCAATCGAGTTTGATCGGCTTCAGGAAGCTTGCTTACCTCTTCGTAAATTTCTTTCAATAGAGTATTCATGGGTATGTTTTTAGCAGAACCATCCAGTCAAGCCAACCAAAAAATTGGGGGGATTGGCGGTTGCCATGTCACTCTTTATTATTGGGAAGTTGCAAGCTCCCAAGGTTTGCAGTGCCAGAGGTGGTGGCATTCCTGTCTACATTTATGCCTATTCTGATATAACCAGCGATGGCATCATTTTGGTAGGTTGGCTGGATGAAAGCAATAACCAGGAATTCCGCAAAAACGACTGCATGAAAGCGGCTGACCAGTTCCGTGTTGCAGTCGATGCACAACGGGCCAACCTGCGGATGGATGAAACAGCAGATTCATCACAAAGAAACGAAAGAACTATGATGACAACACTTACCATTGAACTGCCGGAAGCGGTTTGTTCCGCATTGCGGCGCACCCCGGATGATGTGATTCGGGAAATGCGCCTGACTGCGGCGGCCACCTGGTACAGCCAGGGTCGCCTCTCCCAGGAAATCGCGGCCCGCTTGGCAGGGTTGGACCGGACCGATTTTTTGTTCGCGCTGAGCCGGATGGGCATCGACTCCTTCCAGGTGGATTTCCAGGATCTGGACCGGGAACTATTGAACCTAAATTCGGCAGTTACCCCATTATAACCGCTGGATGGGACACCTGCGCATCCAATACAAGCCTTTGGCCAGAACCAAGCAGGAATGATTCTACTTCCCCGCCCCTCCCTGCACCATGAGCTGATCCATCAAAGAGAACAAGTCGGCACCCAGTTGGTTGAAGTGTTCAATTTTGCCCATGGCCTCCTCCCGCAAGCGGCTGAGAGAGTGCAAATGGTTCACATCCCCCGAGCTGGAAAAATCGTCAAAACCGTCATCTTGTAGATGAACTTGCCGATCCAATGGCGCACCACCCTTGGCCAACATGGCGACGATTTCCCTTGCCAGGGCATGGACATTTTCATGCACCTCCCCCAACTGACACATCACAGGGGAACCGGCTTTACCAGGATGAGTCAACCTCTATTGGACAGCAGTGCAACAGTCATAAAACTCCCACCACGCTCTTCACATATGCGTTCAAGTATATGAAAAATATGCAACTTAAGCATAGTTATTTCTTTCGACATGTCATGATGGGTATGAGAGATAAAAACCCTCATGATTGGAGGCATCTGAATAGTTGACCGTTCCAAAGACCTGTGCCTCATCTTTCCATTAGAAATTACTGGGATAATACCCGATCCAAAAAGAAGAAACCAATGTTGACAACGGAATAACTACATGGTATACCAAATAGCATATATTTATTTCCATCATCAGATACAGGTGTCCCATGGAGCCGCAAAAAAAGCCTATCCAACTCACCGAGACAGAGCAACAATCCCTGGAAAATTACATCCAACAATTTCGGGATGTGCTGCCACGTTATATCAATCTCTGCAAGGCCATGGAACAAATCCTGCGGGAAATGACCAAGCCCATTTCTCCCGAAATAATCATCCAAACCCGTCCCAAAGGAATTGCAAGCTATACCGAAAAAATACTGCGTAAATGGCCCAAATATTCTTCTCCTCTTACCCAAATTACCGACTTGGCTGGCGGACGTATCATCACTGCAAGCAAAAGCGAAGTTCCAGGCATTTGTGCACAGATTGAAAAATACTTCACCATCGATTGGGATAACAGTCTCGATCTGGCCAAACGCCATGGTATCTCCGAATTCGGTTACCGATCCGTCCACTATGTCCTCTCCCTGACAGAAGACGTTCTAAAATCCTTTCATTTATCCGGTTACGAAGATTGCCTTCCAGATCCCTGTAATCCCATGAAAATTGAGGTACAAATTCGCACCTTGCTGGAGCACTGCTGGTCCGTTTTTCAACACGACAGGGCCTACAAGGGTTCTCTGGCCATCCCACCAGAGTGGCAACGGGAAATCGCCGCCCAAGCCGCCACCCTGGAATCCATTGATCAAACTTTCCAAAAAATCGGTACCCAGCTCGATTCTTACTATACCCATTTTGACGCCTACCTTAGCGAAACAGGTATCCAGTCGGAAATCAATATTTGCAAATTACTCATTAAAAATATAGGCGCAACTAGCGATACCACCTTGAAACTCGGCAGGCTGGCAGCCACCCTGGGGGAGTGGCAGTTGGTGATCGATACATTGCAACCATGGCTCAATAATCATTCTTCTGAAGACAAAAACACACCGGACATATACCATACCCTCGGTTTGGCCCATGTCCACCTCAACAATTCCATTGAAGGACTTAAATATCTGGATTGGGCCTGCACCCGCGCACCCAATCATCCCAAGTTCCTGTTGAGTTATGCCAAGGCCTGCCGTCATAGCGATCCTTCAAAAAGCAAAGAATACTTTGCCAGGGCATTTTCCAGTGATCCATCCCATCCTGAAGCACTCTTCTACCACCTGCTTGAAACCACTCGTGCAGAAACAAGCCTGCATCACGCCGAACGCATGAACCCAGTGATCAACCAAGCGGTGGAGCTGTGCAAACATTATGTCCGACTGAATATTGATCGCCCACTGATTTATTTTACCATGGGCTTTCTACTGCTATTTCAAAAACACTACCTCCTTAGTTTGGAAGCCTTTGCCCAGGGGATCCTTTCCAGTCCAAGTGCCCATTATTGTGATCGGGCACTTGAAGAATTGGATCGTCTTTCTGGACTGGCTCCCCAAATAGATGGCTACCACTGGCTTAAACTTTTGATCGTTGCAGGTCGTTATACCCGTTTTCCCAGTCCTGATCACTTGAACGCTGTCAAACAACTTGCCTCGAACTCCCTTCCAGCATTTGACAAAACAACCATCCAACCCGACACAAGAGTTCTCTTCCTGGTCGGTCCCCAGGGTGAACTGCCCAAATCTGACGACTACGATTCCCTTCTCCAGGATGGGCTTAAACATTTCAAGGGAGTGGTGATCTGCGGCGGGACCAGACAGGGAATTTCCCTCCTGGCAGGAAATCTGGGACAAAAGTATCCCGACTTGTTCACCATGGCCTATATCCCAGCATCCGTCCCTTCAGAGGTGGAGTTGGATCGGGATATTCATCGTTATAAGTCTGTACAAAAAACCAAGGGATCATCCTTTTCTCCTCTGGAACCTTTACAAGCCTGGATCGACTTGTTGACTCTCGGGGTCAACATTTCTCAAATCCGTCTGCTTGGCCTGAATGGCGATGACCATGCCCTGGCCCAGTATCATATTGCCCTGGCCCTGGGATGCCGTGTTGGACTTTTGGAAGGAAGCGGAGGTACTGCCTCCCGCCTCCTTGGTGATGCCAATTGGAAAAATACCGCCGGTTTAACCGCCCTTCCTGCTCCAGACTGGACCACCCTACTCCATTTTGCAGGGCTTCCCTCTTCCGTTCCCAACCCACCTGTTAATTTCAATCTGGAAGAGGTTGCCAAACAATATCATGAAAACCATGTAAAAAATAATCCCATTACCGATAAATCCCGCCAACCTTGGCACCTTCTCGGGGATGACTTCAAAAATTCCAATCGTGCCGCAGCCGCAGATATCATGGCCAAACTCCACGCTTTTGGCTTCACCGTTAATCGTGGATTGTTTCATCAAAAAATAACTGAATTTACAGATGAGGAAGTGGAAAAATTGGCTGAATGGGAACACGGACGCTGGAACGATGAGCGGTTAGCTGGCGGATGGACCAACGGTCCAGTCAAAGATGTGGATAAAAAAATTCACCCTGATCTAATTGCTTGGCATAAGTTACCTGATTCAGTCAAGAAATATGATCGCGATCAGGTCAAATTGATCCCATCGATTCTATACGGTCTGGGATACGTCATCTCACGTTAGAAGGAATGTTGCCCACTGAGAGTGTATTACCCTGGAAGTTAGCTGCTGGTTGGGCTGCCCCAATCATTTTTCCCCTCCCTGCACCATGAGTTGATCCATCAAAGAGAACAAGTCGGCACGCAGTTGGTTGAAGTGTTCAATTTTGCCCATGGCCTCCTCCCGCAAGCGGCTGAGAGAATGCAAATGGTTCACATCCCCCGAGCTGGAAAAATCGTCAAAACCATCATCTTGTAGATGAACTTGCCGATCCAATGGCGCGCCACCCTTGGCCAACATGGCGACGATTTCTCTTGCCAGGGCGTGTACATTTTCATGCACCTCCCCCAACTGACGCATCACAGGGGAACCGGCAAACCGGCGTTGACCCTCTTGATCATACCAACGTCCCAGCTCACAACCATGATGATCGGTAACCTCAGCCACCGGCAAAGCAATGCGCCCCCACACCACATTTTCCAAAGTGCCCAGCCAGGCAAGATGAACCTGCTTCAAATGGGCCAGATTAAACGCCTCCCCACCCAAATTAAAATGCCCCACCGATGTGCGCAAGGCGTCGGACGATTGCAAAATCACCTCACTCAACTGACCCGTATGGTGGGCAGAACCGTTGGCAAAACCGGCAAGATGAAGCAATTGCAACGTTTTCTTCTGCACTTCCGCCGCATTGAGCATCACCTGACCAGACATACCCCGCACTTCCTGGGTCTTATAGAGGGCACCTGCACTGTTATGGCCCACCACCTGGGCATGACCTGAGGCTTCCGTCGCCGCCTGGGCAATCATACGGGTGCCTTGAGCCGCCTCCTGCACCAGGCGGGAAACCTCCTGAGAGCTGTTGGCTATCTCCCCCGCCTGCATGGTGACATCACGGGTGGCCCCCCGTACCTTTTCCATGGAGCGGGCAATTTCAGCAACCGTATGATTCTGCTCCAATACCGCCTGGGTGATCTCCTGATTGTTATGGTCGATGGTGCCTATACTCTCGGAAACATGGCGAAAACTTTGGCTCACCTTTTTGCTGTTGGCGCGAATTTTTTCAATCTGGGTGGCAATCATGCGGGTGGCTTCGCTGGTCTTGCCCGCCAACTCCTTCACCTCGTTGGCAACCACAGAAAAACCTCGTCCCGCCTCCCCTGCCCCCGCCGCTTCAATGGCCGCATTCAAGGCCAACAAGTTGGTCTGGTCCGCAATAATTTTGATCATGGAGACCATTTTACCAATCTCACCGGTGGAGGCTTCCAGATCACTCATCACCGCCTGACTGGCGGCCATGCTCGCATTCACCTCTTTGGACTCTTTGGCAGCCCGCTGACACCGGGATTGCACCTCGCTCAACGATGCCGTCATCTCCTCAATGGCCGCCGCTACCACATGCACCGAATCATCCACTTGGGCGATGCGATCGTTAACCATGGAAACATTGATGCTCATCTCTTCTGCCGCAGACGCCACACCCGCCATGTTGCTGCTGGCCTCTTCCGCACCCCCTGCCACCGTATGAATATTATCCACCAACTGCTTGACCGCCTCCACCGAGTTGGAAACATCATCCGTGGCTTCGATAGACTTGACGCTGGCCCCAAGGGTAATATCATGCAGTTGGCTGTTTTCCTCCAATACCTTTTCCGCCAGTTGCAAGGCATTCTGGGCATCGCTGGCCAATTGCTGACGTACCGACAACAACTCTTCCGTCACCGCCACATTGGTGGCCGTCTGGATGGTGATGGAGCGTACAGTATTGATTAAATTTTGTTGCAACTCCAAGACACTGGCCAGCAATCCAACCGGTTTTCCCTTGGATGTCAAAGTGGCCGTCAAATCACCTTTGGCAATGCGAGAGAGAAATTCGGCCATCAAATGGGGTTCACCTCCCAACTGATGCAAAATGGAACGGGCGATCACCACAACCCCTGCCCCAGAAATCAATAAAGAAAACACCAACAAAAGGGTGATACCCTGTACCAGGTTGGAAATCGACAACAACGATTCATCCAGATGGTGGAAAACAGCCGTTTTTTGTTCTTCCACAAATGGCAGCAACACCTCCTGTAACGCCTGGGACTCCCGGTCAAAATCCCCCATGATGCGGTTGCCACCCGGTGCACCCTCGGCAATATAGGCCGCCGCCATGCGCTTGCCCATGTCATAATAACTGGCAACACGGGTTTTCAGGAGGGCGATGGTCTTTTGTGCATTGCGCTTTTCCTCCCGGCTTTCCTGCCTTCCCTTGTCAATCAACTGGGACATTTTTTCCAAGAGGGTTACAAAACTCTCATAATGGCTGGCCGCCTCCTTATAACCATCATCCAAACCATCCTGACCACGGGTGGCGGAAATATCGGTCAACCATTGCTGAATCTGGATGATATCCTGCTGCATGAGCAGGGCGTTGACAGCCATTTCCAGCCTTTGCTGCCGAATATCTTCCATATCTTCCTTGGTGCTCATACTGACATTCAAAGACCATCCCCCCAATACCAAAAGGAAGATGAGCGGCAACAACAAGGCCACAGCAATGCGCGTAGCAATTTTGCTTTCATTGAGAAAACGAAACATGGAGGTAACCTGCTTACATCTAGGAGGTGGTTGAACGAAGAACAAGATGGCAAAATTCGCCAAGGGACTTCAGAGGAGGATTGATCTTGGTGATGATTGAGGGAAAATTGAAAAATTAAGAAAACATTAAGAAAAGAAGAAACTGCACCCACGAAACTAAATGATTCGTGGAAAAAAACTTCATCACACCACTGTTTCTTCAATGGATGGTGAATATTACCATTTCATAATAAACAAAGCAATCGTTTTCTCTATAAACAGGAGATAAAGAGAGATTACTGCGGCGGGTTACCTAACAAGGGTTCCGAATGACCACTTTCTTCCACTTGCGGCAACTCTTTGGCCAAGATGCGATAAACACCTACATCACTGGCATCCCGATCATTGAGGCGATCCACCACCCTGAATGTTAACCATCCCGCTGGCAATGGCCCCTCAATCACCCCGACAGCCGTATAAATGGTGCCATCCTGGTCGGCCTCTACCGCTTCAAAACGCATATCCCCCGGTTGCTTCTCCCCCTCTCCGCGAATCACCACACTAAAATGGTGGATTCCCTTAACCAAAATCATGTCCAACACCAAAAATCCCAACTCTCCCGGACGGTCGGACGGCAAGACATTGATCACCGCATTGGGCTGCAAATAACCATCCACCGTGATCAACTTATCGGAAAAATAGGCGTTGGTGGTAAAAGCAGGGCGTTTGCCATAACCCGCTGTGGGAAAGGTGGCTGGCAGGGCAGAAGCCTCTGTGGCATGAGCACTCCATCCCGTGGTTTTTTCCCCATCCAGATAAAACTCCCGCAACAACAAACCGCCCGCCCCATGGGCAGAGGTGATGTACACATAGCGTTTACCCTGGAAACGATAATTGCCATCCGCCAACAACTCTCCCTTCAGTTGAATCCCAATACCGGGAAAAGAGAGCACCATTCCACCATCCACCTGTTTTAACACCACCTTGGTTCCATTTCCCCCCATACCGGTCAGGATGGTCTCCCTGCTAACGGCCTTGCCATGCACTTGGGAAAGCAAGGCAGGAGATGGGGGAGCAGGGGCCACTGGTTCTGGC
>JADFXB010000043.1 GCA_015233935.1 Magnetococcales bacterium
CAAGTTATTTATACCCTGGATTTATCCCTGTTCCATCTATTGGAGCATGGCAAATTGCGCCAGAAAATTCTTCAGGAAGGGGTGATCTTCTATCAGCGTGTTGGATAAAGGATTCTTAAAAACCGCCTTGTCAACGGCATGTGACAAGGCGGTTCTGCCATCAGTCGTTCATGGCCTTGCCCAGATCTTCCCTGGCCTGAAAGAGTTCCCGGCTGGCGGTTTGCATCATTTTGTCGGCTTCCAGCATGGTTTGCAGGGCCAATTCCACATCGGTTCCCTGCAAGAGGGTGGCAATCTCCTCGATGTCGTGGATGGAACCATCCAAGAGGGTGATGTCGGATAGGTCACCAGTGAGGATGGCTATCCGGTGGCTGCACAAGGTGGGTTCATCGGGAGAGCAGGAGCAGGTGGCGGTCATGTTGGAGCCTGCCCGACGAAACAGCAATTCCAGATGAGGGGGATCCTCGCAGGGGTCCAGAGTATTGTCCAATACCGTCAGGCGAATCTCCCGAACCGGATTGATGATCTCTTCAAAATCTTCCACCGCCTTTTTCACCGAAACATAGAAGTGCTGGTCATCCATGGTGCTGGTGAGGCCCACCTTTTCCAATTGTTTGCGAAAAGGACGGGGGGCATCCGCCACCCGGATGGTGATCCCCATTTCACGAAATTCCCTGAAAATTTCCGCAAATCGTTGGGCAGCGGTGATATCCATGTCGGTGATGGATTGGGCATCAATCACCAGCCATTTGACAGGGGTGGGGGCGGTGGTCACCAGATGGCGTAACCGGTTCATCACATGGCGGGCGTTGGCAAAGATGATGGGGGCGTAAAGGCGATAGACGATCAGTCCAGGCAGGCTTTCCCCAGTGTGACCCTTGCTGCCCAGATCGTGAAATTTTTTACCCGGACCCACACGACGTAAAACTGCATCCCCTGGTCGGGAAATTTCCACGATCACCCCCACCAGGGAGATGATCAAGCCCATGAGAATACCGGGAACCACCCCGGCAATCATGATGGAAAGGGTGACCATCAGGGCCATGGAAAATTCAAAGCGGTCCATGGCATAAAGATCACGCATGGCCTTGATTTCCAACATACCGATGGCGGTCACAATGAGGATGGCCCCCAGTGCCACCTTGGGCAACAAGGCAATCAATCCCGTCAAGTAGATGAGAAAGATCAGCAGCCCCGCCGCCGCCACCAGTTGGGCAACCTGGGTTTTGCCCCCGGTGGCATCCACAATCACTGTGCGGGAAGAGCTGGCCGAGACCGGAAATCCTTGCAGCAGACCGGCCCCAATATTGGCCATACCCAGGGCAGTGAGTTCCCGATTGGGGTTGATCTCATAACGATTTTTTTCCGCAAAGGCTTGGGCCAACAGGATGCCATCGGAAAAGGCCAGAAAAGCAATGGCCATGGCTGCCGGGGCCAGTGCGGTGACATCCGACCAGTGGAACACGGGCACCACCGGCATGGGGGTACCAGAGGGAACCTTACCCACCAGGGCGATGCCCATGTCGCCAAAGCCAAAATAAAGGGTACCCAGGATACCCAATGCCGACACCGCCAGGGCACCAGGCACCTTGGGGGCGACCTTTGCCAAAACCACCATGAACAGGATCAGGGCAATACCCACCAGAAAGGTGGGGCGATGGGTGTTGGGCAGGTTTTCCACCACCTGCCACAGCAACGGGAAAAACTCTTCGCCAGTGGTTTTGATGGCAAACAGTTTGCCCAATTGGGTTGAGGCCAGAATCAAGGCGGCCCCGTTCAGGTAGCCGATCAAGACCGGGCGGGAGAGAAAGTCGGCAATGGTGCCCACTTTTAATTTGGCGGCCAACAATAAAATCACCCCTGCCAGCAACCCCAGGGTAGCGGCCAGCATGGGTATGCGTTCTGGATCTCCGGCGGCCAGGGGAAGAATGGCGGTGCCAGCCAACAGACCAATGGCGGCATCTGGTCCGGCAATCACCTGGCGGGAGGAGGCAAACAGGGCAAATCCCACCGAGGCGGCCAATGCAGCATACAGGCCGGCAATGGGGGGCATGTGGACCAATTCGGCATAGGCAATGACCGACGGAATCATCACCACGCAGGCAGTCAGACCTGCCACCAAGTCACCACGCAAAAACCCAGTTCGATAGGTGCGGAAGGTGGAGAGTATGGGCAGGAGTTGGGCAGGATTACGCAAAAACGCCGGGGCAGTAAACACGGGAGCCATGGGGAAGTCCTCAAAAAGAGCCTACCAGCCCGGATTGGGTGGTTTCAGTGCTCAAACGAAACTCGATATTGTAAAGGTGTGAATTGAATTTAACCTGAACAACGATGGGAATTCGCTATTCATTGACTTCATGGTTGGCCATCATCTCCAGCATGTCCATTTCGGCCAACACCTCCTGGATACCATCGCTAAAATAGACCAAAGGCACCACCTGCCCTCCCACCCTGGTGAATAAAGACAACTGGTGGGCACGGCCTGAATAGACAATGTGATGGTTGCTGATGCCGCTCACATGGGTCCACAAGGTTCCCTCCCGATTCAGGGGGGTATGGGCCACAATGAAGGGGGTGTCTACCGGCAGGCGGAAGGTTTCACGAAAATGCTTTACATCCCAACCCACATAGCCCCCTGGATGGCGGGTAGAACGTAGGCGATTCCAAGTCAGCACCCGACTTAAGCCCACATATTTGTACAAATTGACAATCATTTCCTCGCTGACCGGCGCATTGGGAGGGGAGGCGTGACAGGCGAGAAAATCTTTGCCCACTGCCACCACCGGCAAGGATTGATAAAATTGGCTCATCTCCTCCACATACGCCTGGCCCCGCACGTCTAATAAATGGTCCCGCCACAACTCTCCCTGGGGGACCCCTCCCTTGAAGACATCCTTACCAAAGCTGTCATGGTTGCCCATTAAATAAAAGACCCGTTGGGGAAAGAGGGTCATCAGACGAAAGATGGTATCCATCATCACCATGGAGCTGTCCATCTCCGCCAGGCAATAGCCTAATTCACAATGCACCGAATCGCCCAATAAGATTAAACAGGCTGACCCCTCCTGCAGGGCGGACAAGAAACCATTGACCGACAAGGCAGTTAATAAATTATTTAAATTGGCATGCAAGTCCCCCAATATAATGGGGGTGACATGATCGGGAATGCGCAACAAGCCTCCCGGCAACCCACGGTCATCCCGTGGTCGCAATTTGGCAGACCACTCCATGGTATTGACTTGGCGGATCAGGGCCAGGGCTTCTTCCTGCGGGAGGGCATTCTTTGCCAAGCCAAGAATTTGTCGCAGGGAAACCAGATTATTGATGCGTTGACGGGTCAAGGGATGGCGTTTTTTCTTCTTGGCCAACACCTTGACCCTGGTGCCTCCCAACTCGTTCAAATCCTGCAACAAGAGGGCGTCCCCGGTGTGGCTGATGGTCAAGTGACGTTTGCCCACCCCGTTTCCCCAGTGAAACATATGCTCTTGAGAGGGAGAATGGCGTCCCAGGGTGAGGGTGGCTCGTGGTTGCAGGCGCAAAAATCCACCAATAACGCCAGATTTGCCCTTACGGTCATGGATGAGGCAACCCCTGATTTTGTTGTTGTCACTGTATAAAGGGATATCCAATTCAATGTACAGTTTTTTTTGCTATTTCCTAAAGTAATTTCCAGCGGGCAGGCGTGCAATGGGAATGCCTGGGAGCGACCTTTCAATACCAGGGGAATGGTGTTTGGCTGGTATTCAGGTTTGGGGGGTAAAAAGAGTTTATTGAGTTGTTTTATCAAGAAAGAGGACTGAGTCTGAACACTCATAAAACGCTCCCAGCCATGCGATCACCGTGGAGGCCATCTCCACTACCATCATTGTGATCAATCACCAACGTTATGGCAAGTGGTGGTGGTTATGGGAGGAGAGGATGGGATGGAAAAAAGGGATTCGCCCCCTCCCAGGAGGAGGGGGCGGGTATATAGAATTACACGCTATGCATCACCAAACTGTATTCGCCGGTGGTGGCTGTTGAGGAGCGCAATTCCAGACGATAGGAACCCGATGCCAGGGAAAGATTGCAGGATTCACTGACACCTATCCCACCAGAATCGGATTGGCCAACCAGTTGATTGCCCTCATTGTAGAGATATAGAGCCATGTCTACCTGAGAACCCACAGCCGATACGCTGAATTGGCTCTCCTGGGCCAACTGGAAGCGATATCCATCCCCGTTATCGTTGCCACCGATGCCGCCGGTGCGGGTGATGCGGGCACCACGGGTCATCAGGCCCACCTCCAGAGAGCTGGTGGCATCGTTGGTGGGGCTGTCTGTCAGGGGCATGGGGGGTGCGCCACTGGAGTTGGTGGCGGTGAGGTTGAGGGTATAGGTGCTGTCACCTGATCCCTGCATTACGGCTACGTAATAAGTGCCTGCTGAAAGTCGGGTACTGGTAATTTTCTCGGTGGTTCCCAAACCTTCTTGAGCCTTCAGAGTATGGGACTCCCAATTGTCCAGGAAGGAGAGCAGGGGATTGTCGGGATTGAGGGTGTCCCAGTTAAAGTCATCCAACAGGTAGAGATCCGCATCGGCGGTAATGTCACTCAAGGTGAGGGTGACATAACGTTGGCTGTTGAGGGTGAAACTGTAAAAATTCACCCCATCGGCATCATCCACCAGACCATTGACGGTTAGGGAGCCTGAGAGGCTGCCCAAGGCCATGCTTGAGGTGGTGGCATTGATGGAAGTGGTGGCGTTCACCGAAGCATTGGAATCACTGGCGGTCAGTTGCAGTTGATATTGGGTGTTGCCTTCCCGCTGGCGTACCGACACATAATAGGTCCCTGGGGCCACTACTTTGGTGAGGGTTTCGTCGGTGCTGCCCACAGTCTGACTGGCGGCCAGTACATTGTCGCTGTATTGGTCCATCCAGTTGACGAAGGTTGTGTGGAGATTGCCGGACTGCCAATCCGCATAGTCCATGAGAAAGAGATCCGCATCGGCTCCCATTCCAGACAGGGTCATGGTCAGGCTGGAGGTGTTTTGCAGAATCACTGCATAATAATCGCCCTCGTCATGACTACCCACCCAGTCGTAGAGCGTGCGGGTGTTGTTGGACAAGTGGCCCAGTTGCAACGGTGTGGGGGTTGTGGTGGTATTGAGAATTTGCAGTTGATAGTTGGTCTCACCACTATATCGACTGACCCGAGCATAGTAGGTCCCAGAGGTCAGTTGCATGGTGATCACATCGTTGATCAGTCCCAAGTTTCTGGAAACAGCCAGGTTTTCCTCATTCCCATTCAGCAGTTGCAGGTTGGAGTCGTTGTTAAAATTATACAGGGTTATGGTAAAGTTGCCGGTGGTGGCAACTTCAAAGCGATAGACATCTTGTTGATCGGAGCCTAGCAGGGTGCCACTTTCCAACCGTGCTGTGTTGATGGTTCCCAGATTCCAGGCGGTGGCGATGGTATCGCCAGCGGTGGTATCCCCCAAGTCCAGGTTGATGGTGTAGTCATTGTCTCCCACATAGCGCATGACACGCACATAATAGACCCCGGCGGTCACCTGGCGGTTGATGGTGCCTTCGTAAAGGGTGTTGTAGGAGGCTTGGGGCAGGATGATATAGCCGGAATGGTCAAAAAGGCCCACCGTGGCTCCCCGATACAAATCTTCCATGCGCAAGGAGAGGGTGGTTGCCTGGCTCAGGGAGAAGCGATAAACGTCTGTCCCATCTGCGGCCCCCACCCAACCTTGGAGGGCGGTATCATCGGTGAGAAGACCCAAATTTTGCGCCGAGTTTTTGTCTGAACCGGAAGTATTTTGATCTGTATCCAGCACCAGGCTGTAGTTGGTGTTGCCGCTGTAGGAGAGAACGGCGGCATAATAGGTGCCGTTGGCCAACTCCTGGGAGATGGATTCGCTTTGGGTGCCATTGTAGCCAGGATAGGAGAGGATGACGCTGCCATTGGCACTCAGAAGTTTGATATCTGCCGTGCCGTCCAGACCAAAGAGGTCGATGTTGACCATACGGCGGGAGGAGACGACAAACCGATAATAATCATAGGTATCCCCATCTCCCAACCAACCGGTATAGGTGATCGGGGAGTAGCCGAGGCTTCCCACGGACAAGGCGGTGGAGGTGGATTCGCCGGGATCCGCATAGCCAGAGATATCCAGTTGATATTGGTTGTCCGTGATGGTCCCTGCTACCCGCACCAGGTAGGTGCCGGCGGAGATTTGCCGGATGATGGACTCGTCTGTATCTCCTGCTTCGGTGGAAGAGGCAAGTACAGTGGAGCCATCGCTGTTGAGGAAGAACAGGTCCGCATTATCGGTGAGATCCGACAGACCCAGGGTGATCATGGTGTTGCGGGTGACGGCAAACAAGAAGAAATCCTGATCGTCCCCTGTTCCCAACCATTCGCGGCTGGTCAGGGTGGTGCGCAGGTTGCCCAGATTGCGTGCCTGGCTGACATCGTCTCCGCCCAGATCGGCTGTGGGGAGAATGTGCAGATTATAATCGGTCCCTGCGCCATCGGCATGGATGACGGAGGCAAAGTAAGTACCTGCGGCCAGTTGCTGATGGATGCTTTCCGACAGGGCATTGTCTTGTTGTGAGGAGCCAAGCAGAACGGTGGAGCTGTTATACAGTGCCAGATTGGCATCGTCAGAGAGGCCGTTTAACAACAGGGTGACGTTGCTGGTCTCGCCCAGGACAAACTGAAAGACATCCAGGGTATCGCTGCTGCTCACCGAACCGTTCATCCACTGGTTGACGGTGAGAATGCCCCGATCTTCCGATTCATTGGGCTGGCTGCCACCGGTATCTGGGGTGTTGGTCAGCACCAGGGTGTAGTCGCTGTTGGTATTGCTTCCCCGGCTCACCTTGACCAGATAGGTGTTGCCGGTGGTCAACTGATGGTGGATAATTTCGTCGCTGGTTCCCGTTAAAACGGAAGAGCCAAGCAGGGTGCTGCCATCGCCATTGTAAAGATATAGATTGGCATCGGCAGTGAGACCTTGCAGCAACAGGGCCACATCGCCATCTTCGGCAACGGAAAATTGGAAAAAGTCGTTGGTATCCCCTGCACCCACCCAGCCGTAGATGGGGGTGCCAGCTTCGGACAGGGTTCCTGCCGGGCTGGGGGTGGTGGTGGTGTTGCCACCGTTATCCGCTTCCATGTCCAATAGCAGGGAGTAGTCACTGTTGGTGGTGGCACTGCCACGGGAGACTCGCACCACATAGTTACCTGCCGACAACTGTTGCTGAATGGATTCGGCAGTGGTCAGGGAATTGGTGGAAGAGGCCAGCAGGGTAGTGCCATCGCTGTTGTAAAGATGGAGATTGGCATCTGCCGTCAGACCGGTCAGTGCCAGGTTCACATCTCCCAGGGCGGCCATGGTAAACTTATAAAAGTCGTAGGTATCTCCCATGCCCACCCAGCCGGTTTGGGTGACCAACTCGTTGAGGGTGGTGGCACCCCCGGCGGTGGTTCCGCCCGTATCCGCAGTCAACTTCATGTCCAGGGAGTAATCGGTGGTAAAACTGCCCTGGCGGGAGACCCGGGCAACATAGTTACCCGCCGTCAATTGATACTGGATGGTATCGTTGCTGATGCCGCTCAAACTGGAGGTGGTGATTTGGGTGCCCGTGGCGGTAAACAGTTGCAGATTGGCATCGGCTCGCAAATCGCTCAAGATGAGGGTGAGATTGCCTGGATTGGTGACGGTAAACTGGAAGGTATCATAAGCATCCCCGCTACCCACCCAGCCGGTGGCGGTCGTCCAACTGCTGGTAAGTGTCCCCAGATCACTGGCATTGGTGGTGGCTTCCCCACCGGTATCCGCATCGGAGGTCAGGGTCAAGTCAAAGTTGGTGGTGCTGGTGCCGGAACGGGTGACCTTGGCCAGATAGGTTCCAATCCCAAGCTGTTGTTCAATGATATCGTCCAGGGTGCCACTGGTCGAAGAGGAGGCAATCAGGGTGGCTCCATTTTCGGAGTAAAGCTGAAGATTGGCTTCCCCTTCCAGGCCACTCAAGGTGATGGTGGCATTGCCAACCGCATCCATGCCAAATTTGAAATAGTCGGTGTTATCCCCGGTGCCCAACCAGCCACTGACAGTGACGGGGGTGGTGGAAAGGGTTCCCTGGGGGGCTGCAGTGCCGGTGGAGTTGCCACCGCTATCTTCGCTGGTGGACATGAAAAGGGCGTAGTTACTGTTGTTGGTGCCAGAACGGGTCACCCTGGCCAGGTAGGTGCCTTTGGCCAGTTGTTGTTCAATAAGATCATCCTTCAGTTTGGTATTGGTGGAACTGGCTACCAGGGTGGAACCACTGTACAGATAGAGGTTGGCATCTGCATCCAGATTGGTCAACAAGAGGGTGACATTCCCGGTGGTGTTTATCTCGAACCGATAATAATCATGGGTATTCAGGTTGCCCACCCAACCGCTTTTGGAAGTCTCAGCGGTGGAAAGAATGCCTGCGTTGGTGGGGGAGGTGGCGTCACCCCCTGTCTCATTACTCATTTGCATGGCCAGGTTGTAGGTGGTATTGCCTCCGTTGGCGGTCACCCTGGCAAAATAGGTTCCCACCGTCAGTTGGTACTGGATGGATTCAGCACTAACCCCTGTCAAACGGGAGTTGGCCACCTGTACGCTGCCGGTGCCGTTGAATAAATACAGATCCGCATTGGCCAGCAGGTTGGTAAGGGAGAGGGAGACATTGCCGATAGCTCCCACGTAAAATTTATAATAATCATGGCTGCCGCCACCACCTACCCAACCGGATTGGGTCACGGTGGTGGTGAGGGTTTCCAGGTCAAAAGCAGCACCGGTTGCGTTGCCAGCCGGGTCTGGGGTGTTTTGCAAGGTAAGGGTATAGTCGGTTTTGGCGGAAGAGACACTACTTACCTTGGCAAAATAGAAACCTGCCGAAAGTTGCCAGGAGACAAATTCATTTTCCACCCCAGTCAGTTGGGAGGAGGTGATCAAGACCGAGCTTGAGTTATAGAGAAACAAGTTGGCATTATCCGCCAAATCCAACAAGTTGAGTTGCACATTGCCGTCCGCCGTGGTTTCAAAGCGGAAATAGTCAAGGCTGTCACCCGCTCCAACCCAGCCGGATTGGGTCAGGGGGGTTGCCCCCAGGGAAGTGCCCAGAATGGCTGCGTTGGAAAAATTATTGCCGCCCGTATCTTCGGTGGCGGTCATCACCAGGGTATAATCGGTGACCGCGCTACCATTGCGACTGACCCGAACTGCATAGACTCCACCGCTCAATTGTTGCCCAATAGACTCATTATTGATGCCTGTTCCGGTGGAGGAGGCAAGCAGGGTGGCCCCATTGCTGCTGTAGAGATAAAGATTGGCATCCGCCTGCAAATCGCTCAAAGCCAGGTTGACATTGCCGGTGGTGCCCATATTGAACAACAGATAGTCATGGTTGTCGTTGTTACCCAACCAGCCGGTGGCGGTGTAGGGAGTGGAGGAAAGGGTTCCCACGCTGGTTGCCAAGCCTGCCGTATCTCCGCCGGTATCGCTTTCACTCTCCATTTGCAAGGTATAGGGGGTATCGTTGCTCCCCGAGCGGGAGACACGGGCCAGGTAGGTGCCTGCCGACAGGTTGTAGAGAATTACATCATCTTTGGTTTGACCTTGGGTGGAGGAGGTCAGGAGGATGGAGCCTGTCTCGTTGAATAAAGCCAGGTTGGCATCCTCTTGAAGATTGGTGAGGGTGAAGCCAACGTGGCTTACAGTCGTTAAAATAAACCTGTAATAATCATAGGTGTCTCCACTTCCCACCCAGCCGTTGAAGGCGTTGGAGAGGAAGGTATCGTCCTCATCGCTGGTTTGCAGGTTGAGGGTGTAACGGGTGGAGGTGTCTTCGCCACGATCCACTCTTGCCAGATAGGTTCCGGCGGAAAGATTGCTGACGATCACATCATTGGTGGTGCCGGTCAATGAGGAGGAGTCCAGCAGGGATTCGCCGCTGGCATCATAGAGGGCCAGGTTGGCATCGGCCAACAATCCGCTCAAAGTGAGGGTTGCCTGGCCAGAGGTGGACATGACAAAGGTATAAAGATCATAGGTGTTGGCAGAACCCAACCAGCCACTGAGGGTGTTGGGGGTAAAGTCAATGGGTGAGAAATTACTGGTGGTATTGATTCCGGTATCATCATCACCGCTCATCACCAGGGTGTAAGGGCTGTTGGCCGTACCCACCCGGCTTACTCCCACCAGGTAGGAGCCACCTGTCAATTGACGTTCAATGCGTTCATTCCGGGTGCCCGACTGGCTGGAGGCGACGATTAAAGAGCCATTCTCGTTGTAAAGGGCCAGGTTGGCATCTCCGGTCAAATCGCCCAGGGCAAGGGTGACATTGCCGGCGGCTCCCAGGGTAAACCCATAAAAATCGTAGCTGTCCCCTGCGCCGGTCCAGCCGGTTTGGGTGAGCAGGGTGTTGGAGAGGCTGCCCAGATTGGTTGCTGCGGTGGTGGTATTGCCCCCAGTTTCATCATTGGCAGTGAAATGAATGGTGTAGGAGGTGGCGGTGTTGTTGGGACGCACCACCCTGGCATAATAGGTTCCTGCCGTCAGTTGCTGGTTGATCACGTCACCGGTGGTGCCGGTGGCTGTGGAGGTAGCCAACACCGAGGAACCACTGTCGTTCAGCAGTTGCAGGCTGGCATCGGCGGTCAGGCCGCTGAGTTTGATCAGCACATCGCCAACGTTGCCCACTGAAAAGCGAAATAAATCCAGGCTGTCCCCGCTCCCCACCCACTCGGTGGTGGTTTTTTCGGTGGCGGAGAGCAGACCAATCTCCCCTGCGGCTCCAGTGGAGTTCCCCCCTTTATCGGGGTTGGAGGTGAGGTTCAGGGTGTAGCCGGTGGAGTTGCTGGGGGTATTGGCTACCCGTACATAGTAGATTCCCGCGCTCAACTGTCGCCCGATGGCTTCCGACGAGGTGCCTGAATTGGTGGAACTGGCCAGCAGGAGGGTACCACTTGGATCAAACAGGTATAAATTGGCGTTGGCGGTCAGATCGGTCAAAGCAAGGGAGACTGCACTGACTTGGTTTACCTGAAACTGAAAATAATCATAACTGTCTCCAGCACCGACCCAACCTTCCACCGATTGATTTCCTGTCTGGTCGCCCACCAGGACTCCCAGATCGCCGGCGTTGGTAAAATCGTTGCCTCCAGATTCGGAGAAGTTGCTCATGTTCGGGTAAACTCCAGGCAAAAGAGTGGTCTGATCGGTTGTACGAAAGGGGGACTGGCAAAAGATTCAAAATTGTAGAACGGGGTATTTAGAAAACTTTTGCAACTCTCTCATTATACACTATTTTATCTCTTCCGCACACCCCCCCCTTAACACTTTTTTACATGCTCAATGATTGCCAGCGGTTGTGGGAGATTTCTTCCAGCAAGGCAAGTTCCAGTTCCACTACTTTGGCCAGGGAAAAGTGGTCGCGGATAGATTCGGCGGCTTGTTGGCCAAGGGTTTGTCTCAGGGTGGGGTTGTTGATCAGGGTTTGCAGGGCGTGGTGTAATCCTTGTGGGTTGGGAGGGGCCAAGAGACCATTCTTGTTGTGTTGCACTATTTCAGCCACACCGGGAACCGGGCAACCGATCACTGCCAGACCACAGGCCATGGCTTCCAGGAGCACTTTGGGATGCCCCTCATAGAGGGAGGGAAGAATAAAAATATCTGCCTGTTGCATCAATTGGGGCAGTTGATGGTGGGGACGGGGTGGCAAAAAGGTGGCCTGAATGCCCCTTTGTCGCGCCTCTTGGGTCAATTGGGGAAGCAGGGAACCCTCTCCCAGCAGGGTGAGGTGGGCGGGTACACCAGTCATGGCCTGCAAAAGGGAAGAAATATTTTTTTGCTCTTCCATGCGCCCAATGAAGAGCACATGAAGGGGGGCGTTGTCCGGGGGCTGAGGAGGGGGGGTGAAGAGGGAGCAATCCACATAGTTGGGAATCACCCGCATTTTTTCCCTGGCCAGTCCATGATCGCTGATGGCCTCCTCCACCATGGCCGGGCTGGTGAGGACAATGCGGTGGGCTTTGTGAAAACACTGGCTTTCCAAAAGGTTGGCTTGCCTGCTTTCTTCACTTTTTTCCCCATACTGACGGGCGCGAAAGCGGGCGAAGGGAAAACCGCAGCGCACAATGGTCGGTTGATGCCACCTTTCCCCAAGGTGGATGGCCAACTCAGCCCCCAGCAATTGATTGCTCTTAAAAATGGTCTTTTGCCAACTCCAGGAGCGGGGAAATAGGGTGAGCAGGCGTTGATGGGTGGTGGTCTGCCACTGCCATGGATTATCCACCACACGGATGCCCGCCAATGCATCTTGCAAGGCAGGGGAACGGTCATTCCCATAACTAACCAGTGTAATACCCGCCAAATGGGGCAGCAGGGCACGATAGAGGGCCAATTCTCTTCCCAACAGTCCACTTTTCTGCCATTGACTCAAGGAGCCGCCCCGCGTCAGGCAAACCACCAGGTGGAGTTGGGATAAAGAAAGGCTCATCTCGTTTCCAACCACTGGATAATGCGCCCCACACGTTTTCGCCAGTCGTAGCTTTGGACATCCTCTCTAGACTGTCTGGCCAAATTTTCCCGCAAGGTGGGGTTTTCCAGCAGGTGGTGGACACCGGTTGCCAAGGCTGTGCCATCATCCGCCTTTACCAGCCAACCATTCTCCCCATGACGGAGCACCGAGTGCAATACCGGCAGGTCACTGGCCACCACCGCCCGTCCAGCGGCCATATACTCAAACAATTTCATGGGAGACATCCAGCCAGCGGTGGAACAATGGCTATTATAGGGCATCAATAACACATCCGCCGCCCACAAATAGGGGGGAAGCAGGGTGTTGGCCAGGTGTCCGGTATAGGTCATGTTGGCAAGACCCATCTGTCCGCTCTTTTGCTGCCAATAAGCCACATCTTTAGGCGTTCCCCCCACCATGAGAAATTGCACTTGGGGTAACTGCCTGGCTGCCTGGAGAATTTCGTCCACACCACGTCCTTCATACAGGTGACCGGTATAGACCACCAGCGGGGTGGTCAAAGGAAGTGCCAGGTGTTGTCTTGCCTCCTCCAGGGAGAGAGGGGCCATGAACCGCTCCAGGTCCACCCCATCCGGCTCCACCAATATTTTGTGGGCAGGAACACCCAGTTGAATAAACAGTTCTTCCAAGGGTGGGGTAATGGTCACCAATCCTGCAAAAGATGGAAGATGCACAAACTCTTGCAGGCTGGCCAAGTGTTGAGGATTGGTGGGGAGACCGTGGCTTTCCATGACTGTATGGATTCCCTGCTTGCACATCCACCAGGCAGCCTCATAGCTGCGACAATAGGCCAGGGAGACCTGCTTCCAACGGCAACGCAAAGCAGCCAGTCGGTAATAAAGGGAGGCAAAACGGGTTCCTTCCAGATGAAACAAGGGAAAGGTGGCCATGGGAAAAGGATGAGCCAGGCCATAATCATGGGCAATACGCCTGGCGTTGAAACCGCACCAGTGGTCAAAAGAAAGGTTGCAGATCAATTCAAAGTGTTTACTTTCCTGCCACCAGGCGTAACCATTTTTCATTATTTGCAAGGCGTGGGCGCGGCAATTGTCCACCACATCCACCGCCGTGACATAGGCTACCTGTCGGGTTAAAGGGGTGGGCATGGCGGCACTCTTTCCGGTACATAGTTTTTGAGAGCAAACGGAGTCATGGCCATATGGTTGATACCCCCTCCGGCACGCCCACCATACCAAAGGCCATAGTGCCCCTTCCAAGGAGCCATGGTGGCCCGATAGAGGGTTTGTCGTGACCAGAGAGGACCATCTTCCGCAGCCAGGAGAGGAGCATTGCCTCCCTGCCAGTGCAACCCATCCTCACTTATACGAAAGAACAAAGGATTGGCTCCTCCTGCCTTGGGTGTGGCCTGGATGACCATGGCCAGGGGACCATCCTCCCCAAGGGCCATCACATCCACATGGGAGGGGGTATGATTGGGTAAAGAGCAATAGACCGTTTGCGGGGGCGTCCAGTGAAAACCATCGTTGGAGTGACGAACTTCCAGGCGTCTCCCCAAGGTCATATTGACCGACCACAACCAAATTTTACCCCGCCACCACAACAAGGCCGGGGAGCGTATTTGATGATAATCCACCCGCAGGATGGACTCAGCACTCTGCCAATGACAACCATCGTCACTGCGCAGACGTTTTAACCATTGCCCCTCATGACGCACCGTATGCAAATAATAAAGCCACAGTTCATCCAACTGGGGGTGGTAGAGTAAATCGGGATCGGCATGAAATCCCCGCTCTGGGGTCATCACCAAAGGGTTGTTGTTGCCCGGCGGAATTTGCCAGGCAAGGCCATCCATACTGGTGAAGATGCAAGGATTTTCCTCGCTTTCATCCATAAATGGATAAGGGGTAATGACCATCCAATAAGGGTAGCCACGCCAGCCATGGGCAAAATAAAGAATATCAGGATGGGTTACCTGGCCGCTACCATCGGGGGTGATCATGGATAAAGGCGTGGCGGCGTGGTAAAGGAGGGAACGACCTGCCGGTGGTGAAAAAAATCTTTGCCACATGGCGTTTACCCTCCTTTTTTCTGCCACAGGGCCAGCAGTCCACCGGGATTCTTACTGGCTCGCCATCGTCCCAATTGCCATAGGATGTGGCCCATTGTACCGTTGGTCAAAGGCCAATCCAGTATTTTTTGCAGAGCGGCAAGCATCCATTTTCCCAAATTCAGTATCACAGGAATGTGGCGGGCGCAAAATAATAATATTTTCCACAACAGGCTGGGCGTAGTGGTGGGGGGGTGTTTATAAACAGGGCCAGAATATGGGAATAATAGTCCAGCCGGTCACGCCAGGGCCGTAGTTTTTGGGTAATACCTTCAAAATAGTAAAAACTATAATATTGTTTTTCCATGAGGATGAAATCATTTGCCAGCAGTTGGTGCAGGCTCTCCTCGTTCATCAATTGACTGTTTTGGCCCATGGGAATGGCCACCAACAGCCAGCCCCCCGGTTGCAAGACCCGCCTGGTTTCAGCCAACACCCCTTTTTGCTGTGCAGGGGAAAGCAACCCCAACAACTCCAGCAGTGAGACGACTTGGCACCGGCCATCCGGCAAGGCCAGGTCGGTTGCCGACATGCAGACCCAGTGCACCTGGGGCTGTTGTTTTTTGGCATAGGCCAGGGCATGGGTGGCCACATCCCCACCCAGTCTGGAACCGCCGGAATGGGGTAAAAATCGAAAA
This sequence comes from Magnetococcales bacterium, assembly GCA_015233935.1. GTDB lineage: Bacteria > Pseudomonadota > Magnetococcia > Magnetococcales > JADFXB01 > JADFXB01. Next base: position 15,275 of record JADFXB010000043.1, read on the forward strand.
AAATGACCGCAATGACATCCCACATCCAGCCATAACTGCCAATGGTGGAAATGCCGGTTGGCCAGTTGGGCATATCCTTTTAAACGGGCACGATGAAATCCGGCCAGGTGCAGGGCGGTTGCCGATGGGGTGACGAAATCCTTGTCGTAGTCGTAAGCCATGACATCATGCCAATGGTTGGGATTGGCAGGTAAAAGAGGAGAGAGGTTGGTAGAGTCCCATGGCGTGGGGATTTCCCGTCACCTCCAGACCAATGGCATTGTTGACACGAAATCCTTTGGAAGAAAATTGCCCAATATTGATTCCTAGGCGAACATGATAATGGCCCGACTTCAAGAGCAAATTGTGCCATTCCACCCGGAAAGTGTGGATACCGGCAGGGAGGGCATCCAACTCCATGGATTCCCAAACCACGGAAAGGGCATCGCCATTTTCCAGGGCTACCTGGATGTTGCACTGCTGCAAAGGGGTTTCCAGGGTCAGGATAAATATCAGGGTGAGATTTTCTCCCTGTTGCAAAGGGGTGCAAAGGGTTTCACCGTCTTGATAAAATTGAATCTCTTGCAGGACGATCCCCGGCAGATTGGCCCAGGTGTTGGCGTGGTGTCCCCGTTGGCGCAGAAGGCCATCATAGGCGTGAATGGCCTCTTCCGTTGGACCGAGAAACACTTGTTTGCCGTGATGCAATAATAGAACCCGGTCACAAATGCGGCGCACCCGTTGCATATTATGGGAGACAAACAGGATGCTGCCCATTTGGCGACGATGGTTTTCCAGTTGGGTCAAACATTTGTTCTGAAAGCCGATGTCTCCCACGGCCAAAACTTCATCCATCAAAAGAATTTCCGCCGCCACATGAATACTGACGGCAAAGCCTAAGCGAACCAGCATGCCACTGGAATACTGGCGCACTGGACGGTCAAACCACTCTCCCAGTTCACAAAATGCTTCGATGTGGGGCATCACCTGTAGAAGATCCCGGCGACTCAACCCCATGATGGCTCCCAACAGGCGTACATTTTCCCTGCCGGTTAAATCTCCGTGGATGCCTGCATTGAGTTCGATCATGGAAAAGAGAGGTTTTAATAGTTTCACCTCTCCTTGCGTGATGGCGGTGATGCCGGCAATGACTTTTAATAGGGTGGATTTGCCGGAACCGTTGACGCCGATGATGCCCAGGGTCTCTCCCGGATAGAGTTCAAAGGAGATATCTTCCAGTGCGTAGGTGGGGGTGGTTTTTTGCCAAGGCCAGGGTGGGAGACCATAACGTTTCCACAGGTGGGCAATCTGTAGGACAGGTTGGCTGGTCATGGCTTACAGACTGTCGGAAAAATAGCGGGAGAGGAAACGAAACAACGGCCAGGCCACCAGCCAGACCAGGCAGGTTATGGTGAGAGAGGCCAACAGCAGTTGACCATCAGGCGGCAGGTTTAACACCACCACCCGGCGGAATCCCTCCACAATGCCGGTCATGGGATTGAGTGCCACCAGGGTATGCCATTGTTCAGGTATTTGCTCCAGGGCATAGAGCACCGGTGTGGCCAACAGCAAAAATTGCATGGCAAAAGGGGCTGCCAGCACCACATCCCGGCGGAAGGCCCCCAGGGCTGCCACCAGCAAGCCCAGTCCCAAAGCCAACAGGGCGGTCAGTAATAAAAGAGGCACCACCCACACCACCTGCCAGCCGGGGGCAAAGCCATACCATACCATCATGGCGATAAAAACCATTGAGGCCAGCAAAAAATCAATGGCTGCCGCTACCACCGCACTGACGGGAAAGACCGCGTGAGGAATGGCCATTTTTTTTAAAATAGCAGCGTTGCTGATAATGCTGGGGGCCGAACGCATCACCCCATTGGCAAAAAAGGTCCAGGGCAAAAGAGCGCAAAAAGCAAACAGGGGATAGGGAACTCCAGAGGTGGTAATGTCAAACACACCTCGCAAATAAGAAAAGAGCACCACATAGGCCACCGGTTGCAGGATGGCCCAAAACGGTCCCAACAGGGCACGCCGATATAGCCCCTTGAAATCCCGTTCCACCAGGTGGACCGTAAGATTGAGGAAAAGAGGAATGCCGCGTAACAAAGTGAAGTTGGCGGAGGTCAAGCCCATATCCTTTGGAAGAATCATTCTTAAGCTACCATACCCCAATACTGTGGTTGGGAAAAGTCTGCAAGGACACTTTTGCCATTGTTGGGGGTGAAAGAGTTGTATACAAAATAAACGAAGCCATCCACGCTCATCGCGAGAGTCCTCATGTTGCGTTTGATCCACACCGCCGATTGGCATTTGGGCCATACCCTGCATGGCTTTGATCGCCATTGGGAGCACCAGCGATTTTTGCAATGGCTGTTGGAGACCATTGTTACCCGGCAGGTGGATGTTCTATTGGTGGCGGGGGATATTTTTCATACCGCCAATCCCTCCAATGCCGCCATGACCCTCTATTTTCAATTCATTGCTGATCTGTGTCGCCATGCCCCCCAGGTGCAAATCATTCTGACGGCAGGCAACCATGACTCTCCCTTGCGTCTGGAATCTTCTGCCGATCTTCTCTCAGTGCTGGGGGTGCGGGTGGTGGGGAGTATGCCCTACTCCCGGCAGGATTATGACAAAATAGTGATTCCCATGCGCAATGCCACCGGTGAGGTGGAAGCCTGGTGTGGGGCGGTGCCTTTTTTGCGCCTGGCGGATTTGCCTGTGCAGGCGGATGAAGAGGATGTGGCGGGTGGGGTGGCAGCGGTATATGCACAGGTTTGGCAGGCGTTGCAACACAATCGTCAACCAGGACAAGGGGTGGTGTTGACCGGCCATTGCTATATGGCGGGGGGGGATCTTTCCGAATGGAGTGAAAGAAAAATATTGCTGGGCAATCAACACGCCCTACCGGTTGCCATGTTTGGCGAAGAGGTGGCCTATGTGGCCCTGGGTCATTTGCACTTGGCCCAACGGGTCGGGGGGCGGGAAAGGGTGCGCTACAGTGGCTCTCCCATTCCCATGTCCATGCAGGAGCGGGGGTATCGCCATCAAGTGCTGCTGGTGGAGATGGAAGGAGAGCAGGTTCAAGAGATCACCCCTCTGCCAGTTCCCCGCAGCGTGGAATTTTTAAAAATTCCCCAGCAGGGAGGGGTGACTCTCGATGAATTGCTGCCACTGTTGGCCCAACTGCCGGAGGGGCAGCAGAATGAACGCTCCCCCTATCTGGAGGTGGTGGTCAAGGCAACCACCGCCGAAATGGTGACCCGGCAACGTATTGAAGAGGCCTTGCTGAATAAAGGGGTGCGGCTGGTTAAAATTACCCTGCAACGACCCGGTCAGGAAACAGTCAGCAAACCCTTCTCCACCGCCAATCTGGTGGATTTGGCTGCCGAAGAAATTTTCAAGCGCAAATATCAGCAACACTATGGCCAGGAACCTCCCAACGATTGGTTGGCGGCCTTTCATGAATTGGTGGATGCGGCAGACCAGGAGGAGGCGGGATGAAAATTCTGGCCATCCGGGGAGAAAATTTGGCCTCTTTGGCCAAACCGTTTCATGTGGAACTGCAACAGCCTCCCCTGGTTAATCAGGGGTTGTATGCCATCACCGGTCCCACCGGGGCAGGCAAAAGCACCCTGTTGGATGCTCTGTGCCTGGCCCTGTTCGACGCTATTCCCCGCCTGGGCACCGGCAGGGGAACCCTGGTGGGAAGGGTGGGGGAGGGGGAGGAAAGCTGGATCAACAGTACCGATGTGCGCACCATTTTAAGGCGGGGGGCGGTCCACGGTTGGGCGGAGGTGGAATTCATCGGGGTGGATCAACGGCTTTATCGGGCCAAATGGGAGGTGCGTCGCGCCTATCGCAAGGCCAACGGTGCCCTGCAACCTCAAAGCATGGAATTGTGGGATGTGTCGGAACAAAGAGCCTTCCCCGGAAAAAGGGGGGAAATCAGGGAGGCCATTCGCCAAAAGCTGGGCTTGGATTTTGATCAGTTTCGCCGCTCCGTCTTTCTCTCCCAAGGAGAGTTTGCCGCTTTTCTCAAGTCGGATGCCAAACAACGGGGCGACCTGCTGGAGCAGATCACCGGAGCCACCCTCTACGGACGCATCTCCCAATTGGCCTGGCAACGGGCCAGCCAGGAAAACAAAAATCTCAAAGCCTTGGAAGAGCAACTGGCCACCACGGTTCCCCTGACTCCCCAGGCACGGGAAATATTGGAAGCCACCCGTCTTCAGCTTCTGACGCAAAAAGAGGGGATGAGGCAGGAAAGGGAGGGGTTGACCCGTTGGTTTTACTGGCACCAGCAGCAAGAGCAGTTGCTCAGGCAGTGGAATCAGTCGCAAAAAGAGCATGAACAGGCAGAAACCAACTGGTTGGCCGCAGAATTACGCCGGGAAAACTACCAAAAACTGCTGGCTGTGCAACCGTTGCGTCCGGTGGTGGCCGCCTGGGAAGCGGCCCGCCAAAATTTGCAACAAGCCGAGGGGCAGTTGGCAGAACTTTCCAGCCGTCGCAGCAAGCTGGAAGCCTCTCGTTTGGTCTTGCAAACCAGCCAGCAACAGGGCCAGCAGGCGTGGAATCGGCAGGAAATTCATTGGCAGGAGGTGCAACAGCAGTTGGGCATCGCCCGTGAGCTGGATGTCCGTTGTCAGGAGGCCACACGCGCCCTGTCGGAGGTGGTGCAACAACAGAAAAAGGCGTTGGCTGAAAAAGACAACCTGGAGAAATTGTTGCAAGATGCCCAAGCCCGTCTGCAACAATTGCAAAAAAGCCTGGATGATCACCAATCCTGGTTGAGCCGCCATACCCACTTGCAACCCCTCTTTGAACAATGGCCCCGCTGGTCCGCCGAATTCAGCCGTTATGAACAAGGGCGGCGCAATCGGGACGCCCTGGATAAAAGTCTGCATCAAGCCGGGGAGGAGTGGTTCAAACTACAAGAACTTCGTCAGCAAAGTTCCTGGGCCGTCCAGGAGGGGGAACGGAAGTTGGCGGCTCTTGAGGAAGAGCAAATCGCAGAACTGCGTCATTATTTGCGGCCAGGGGAACCCTGTCCGGTTTGCGGAGCACAAGAGCACCCCTGGGCGGAACAACGCCCTCAGGGGGAACACTTGTTGAACGGACAACAGGTCAGAGGGGAAAAACAAAACAAAATCAAGGCCGAACTGGAAAAGGCCAGGGAAAACCTCGCCTCCCTGGAACAAAAAATGGCCCGCGTGGAACAACAACGGGCAGTGGCAGAGCATGGCCTGGTCCAGGCGGAAGCAGGGTGTCAGGAAATTTTGACACTATTGACCCCGGCCATGGCAGGAATCAGCCAGTGGCAGGAGCGATTTGTCAACGATCATCAACGCTGGCATCGCCAATTGGATGGTTTGAATGGCCAGTGGCAGGAGCGGATGAGCGGCTCTGTGCAATTGGGACAACAAATTCAGCAACAGGAACAAGGGATCACCCACGCCCAGGAGAGCCTGCAAAAAAGCCGCTTGCGCTTGTCCGAGTTGGAGCAACAGTGTTCCCAACGAAAGGACCATCGGGATACCCTGGTGCAACAACGCCAGGGGATCTTGGCAGGCAAGGATTGGCGGGTGGTGGAACAGGAGGAGAAAAACCAGTTAAACCGCTGCAAAAAATCCTTGGAAGAGGCCACCCAGCGTCTTACCCAACTGGAAGAAGAGTACACCCGTTGCCTGTTGACCTTGGAGGGGGTGACCGCCAATCGTTTGCACTATGAAAAGGAGTGGCAAAACCAGGAGGGGCAGTTGCAACGTTTCCTCACCCCGGAGATGCCCCTTCCCCAACTATTGCAAAGACTGGCGGTGACGGAAGCCTTCCTCACCCAGGAAAAACAGCAGTTGGATGCCCTGGAAGAGGCCCGCAAACGGGCGGCCCTGTTGGTGGAAGAGCGACGCCGCTGTTATGAAGAACAACAAAATCAACGTCCCCCCGGTGAACAACCTCAACAGGTGGCCCAATTGCTGGAAAACCTGGCCTTGCGGGAACAGCAGTTGCAGGAACAAGAGGTGCAATTGACCTTGCAGGTGCAACAGGATGATCTCTGTCGTCAGAAAGAGACAGAATTAAAGTTGGCGCGGGACAAACAACGGCAGGTGAGTGCATTGTGGGAGGGGATCAATGAGTTGATCGGCTCCGCCCGTGGGGATAAATTTCGCACCTATGCCCAAGGGTTGACCCTGGATCTCTTACTGGAACAGGCCAACCGCCACCTGATGGACTTAAGCCAACGCTATCAACTGGAGCGGGCACCGGTTAGCGATCTGGAAATTCAGGTGATCGATCAGGAAATGGGGGATGAGGTGCGTTCTGTCGCCTCTTTGTCGGGTGGTGAAACCTTTCTGGTCTCCCTCGCCCTGGCCCTCTCCCTCTCTTCCCTGGCCTCCCACCGGGTAAGGGTGGAATCCCTGTTCATCGATGAAGGCTTTGGCACCCTGGATATGGACACCCTGGAAAGCGTCCTGGCCAGTCTGGACTCTTTGCAATCTCTCGGTCGTCAGGTGGGAATCATCTCTCATATTCCCGCTTTGGTGGAGCGTATCGGGGTGCAGATCAAGGTGATCCCCATGGGGGGCGGCAGGAGTCGCTTGTTGGTGGCTGGCCATAGTGACGACCAATAAGGGTCAATGCTTTCTTGGCCGCTTGTTGCCAACTCCACTCTTGCCGAATCTCCCGTGCCGCCTGCAACCCAATCTGTTTGGCCTGCTCCTGGTGTTCATAACACCAACGCAACAGGCGGCCAAATTGTGCCATGTCCGGCTCGGCCCAAACCCCCGGATCTTTGGCTCGTACAAAATGATTGGCGGGAATGGGGGTGAGGGTGTAGTCCAGCAACAAGGCGTTGTCCCCATGGACAAACTCGGTGGGACCGCTGTAATGGGTGACGATGGTGGGCAGACCACAGGCCATGGCCTCGCAAATGGGCAATCCCCATCCCTCTGCCCGGCTGGCGGCGAGAAAGACGTTACAGGATCGGTAAATTTTGGCCAAGATGTCACTGGTGGGAACCCAGGCCCCGGCGGCAATGTTGTTTTTATTTTTTAAGGAGAGTTTTTGCAACTCTTTGTTGATATTAAAATTTGGGACAAAATGGTTGTGGCATAAAAGCAGGAGCATCACATCCTGCTGCCCATGAAAAACATCATCAAAGGCGCGGATCATGGCCGCCGTTTTTTTCCGCTCCTCAAACTTTCCCACGATGAGAAATTTATAGCGGTTATCTTGTTGCAACTGGGAAAAAAGATCCCCAGCAGGGGAAAATAAATCAGGGTCCACGCCTTCCGGGACCACCTGCACTTTGGCGGGTTCCATGCCATTGTGGATGAAAACTTGTCGGTTCCATTGGGTGGCGGTCCACACCCCGTCCAACGTTCGGCTGGCCTGCATCCAGGACTCTTCCACCACTGTGGACTCCCAGACGGCAAAACCAATCTTCCAGCCGGGGAACGGAGCCAACAGGTGGGCGTGATCCAGGCTGAATAGGGCTATATTGACCACACTCTCTCCCCGTTGGGAGGCCTCCTGCAACTGACGCAGGGTTTCGGCATTTTGTTGGGCAGGCCAGTTGGGATCGGTGGCCAGGCAGCGACATTGTTGGGCCAGGGCGCGTTGAAAATGGATGGTGTGCTGGCTGTAGCCGCTCATGCCCTGGAAGTTGCCCAGAAGGTGGACCAGGGGTTCCTTCATGGCAGCCGCCAGTAGGTGTCCAAGGGTTGTTGGGCCAGTTGCTTGGGAAAATGGTGGCGGATGAGGGCCAGTGCCTTGTCGGCGGCCTTTTCCCAGGTCCAGTCGCGGGTCATTTCCAGGGCGGCTCGTTGTCCAATGGCGGCGGCTTGTTGGCGATGGTTGTAGACCCAGCGCATCAGGCGGCGAAATTGGTCCATGTCTGGTTCTGCCCACACCCCTGGATCGTTGGCTTTGACAAATCCATCACGGGGAATGGGAATCAGTTTGTAGTCCAGCAACAGGGCGTTGTCCCCGTTGGTAAATTCGCTGGGGCCGCTGTAGTGGGTGACGATGGTGGGCAGTCCGCAGGCCATGGCCTCGCCAATGGGCAATCCCCATCCTTCTGCACGGGTGGGGGCGAGAAAGGCGTTGCAGGATCGATAGATGGCGGCCAGGGTATCGGCGGTTGGCACCCAACGTCCGGCCCCAATGTTGCGGGGATTTTTCAGGTTGAGTCGTTCCAACTCTTTGTTTAGATCAAAATCCGCCACAAACTGGTTGTCTGCCAGCAACAGGAGCATGACATCCTCCTGTTGATGAAATTCCTCATCGAAGGCGCGAATCATGGCCGCCGAATTTTTCCGATCTTCAAACTTGCCCACGCTTAAAAATTTAAATCTGGGATCCGCATCCAACTGGGGAAAGCGGGGACCGTGGGGATTGAACAGGGCAGGATCCACCCCTTCGGGTACCACATCAATTTTGTCAGCGGGCAGGCCATTGTCCACGTAGACTTGGCGATTCCATTGGGTGGCGGTCCAATAGCGGTGGGCAAGGGGCGCGGCTTGCAACCATTCGGATTCCAGTTTGGTGGACTCCCAGACGGAAAAACTCACCTTCCAGCCTGGATAAGGGGGGAGGGCGATGGCAAAGGTCATGGGGGAGACGGCAATATTGACCACATTGGCCCCTTGCCGATGATAATTCCATAATTGATCCAACACGATTTGTCGATCCTGGGGCGTCCACAACAACCGGTCGGTGGCCAGGGTGGTGACCTTGCCTGCCAGGGCTTGTTGAAATTGGATGGTATGCAGGCTGTAGCCGCTTTTTCCCTGATAGACACCCATGACGTGCAAAATTAAATTTTCCAAACCGATTTCTCCGGCTTTGCTTTAGACTTTTCCCTGGCCGGGGTACTATAGCTTGATCTGACCCTGTTTTCCAATTTTCATCAAATACTTTGCGGGAGAGAGGATGGAATCGGGCATCGAAACATGGTTGCAGGAGGGATTTTTCCGCCATCAACAAGGGGATGTGGCCGGGGCCATGGAACTCTACCATCGCATCTTGGCGGCAGATCCCCAACAGGCGGATGCCCTGCATCTGTCCGGTGTAGCCTTTTTGCAGCAAGGCCAGCTTCAACAGGCGGTGACCCTGCTACGGCAGGCGGTTGCCCGGCAACCGAATAATGTTTCGTTTTTAAATAATTGCTCCCTGGCCTTGCAGCAAGTCGGCCAATTGCCGGAGGCCATAAGCTGCCTGGAACGTCTCCTGGTGTTGCAACCCGACTTTGCCGAAGGATGGTTCAGCAAGGCCAACCTGCATGCGGCCTTGAGACAGGTGCAGCAAGCCGTGGTTGCTTTCCAGAACGCCTTGCGTCTGCGACCCGACCATGTGGAAGGCTGGAATAATTTGGGATTGGTCTGGCAGGAGCTGGCCCAGTGGCAGGAGGCCAGGGCCTGTTTTGAAAAAGCCGTGGCACTGGAACCCCAAAAACCTGAATTGTGGTATAATTTTGGCAATATCCATCTGACTTTGGAACAACTGCCCCAGGCAGAACATTGTTTTCGCCAGGCCCTGGCAAGGGGGATGGTCAAGGCGGCTGTTGTGAGCAATCTGGGGGTGGTGTTGCGACGGTTGGGACGTTGGCAGGAGGCGGAGAGTCAGTGTCGAAGGGCAGTAGAATTGGACCCCTCCCATGGTCGCAGCCATCTTCAGTTGGGCCATCTTTTGCAGCAGACCGGGCGGTTGGAGGAGGCGGATGCGTGTTATATCCGGGCACGTCAGTTGGATCCCCGCCAGGGGGCGGCCTGGGAAAATTTGGGCAATCTTTATTTTGATCAAAAACGGTTGGAGGAGGCCCTGGATTGTTTCAATCAGGCGGTGGAGCGCAGCCCGGAGGATGCCGCCTTGCTGGCCAAACGTCTGCATGTGGCCATGCATTTATGCGAATGGTCGGACTATGAAGGGCGTTGGCAGAGTTTTCTGACCGCCTGGCAGAAGCGTCCCCAGACACCGGTGGACCCCTTCATCCTGGTGGCCCTGCCTGCCACTCCTGGCGAGCAACGCATGGCGGCTTGCCATCATGCCCAATCCCAGGGGATCAAGCCGCTGGCGCGGTTGGAGCGGGTGACTTCTGTATCAACGGTGAGAGAAGAAAAATTGCGGATTGGTTATCTTTCCGGCGATTTTCGCGATCATCCCACCTCTTTTTTGATCATGGAGGTGCTGGAGCAACAGGATCGAGAGCGGTTTGACATCATCGGTTACGACTATGGCAAGCCCGCCAGTGGAGCCACCCGTGAGCGGCTGGAGCGTTGTTTTGCTCCCATGGTCAACATTGCCCACCTTTCCATGGAAGAAGCTGCCGGGCGGATACGTCAGGATGGCATCCACATTTTGGTGGACCTGATGGGGTTCATCAAAGGGGCGCGATTGGGCATTCTGGCCCAGCGTCCTGCACCGGTAAGCGTTCATTGGCTGGCCTATCCTGGCACCATGGGCGGGGCTGCGGTGGATTATCTGATTGCCGATAGAAGGGTGATTCCGCCAGGTTGGGAGGATAGTTATGGTGAGGCATTGGTTTTCATGCCCGATAGTTATCAATCCAACGACCGGCAACGAATCATCGGCCCCACCCCCACCCGCAGTCAGTGTGGTTTGCCGGAGGAGGGGTTGGTTTATTGCTCCTTTAATCAGACCTACAAGATACTCCCAGAATGGTTTGCCCTGTGGATGGGGGCGTTGCGTGAGACTCCCGGCAGTGTTCTATGGCAACTGGATGGAGGAACTCTTGCCAGCCATAATTTGAGACAGGCCGCCCTTCGCCACGGAGTGGACCCCCAAAGAATCATCTTCGCCCCCCGTCTTTCCCTGAGCGATCATCTTGGACGCCTGGCCTTGGCCGATCTCATGTTGGATACCTTCCCCTGCAACGGCCACACCACGGTCAGTGATGCCTTGTGGGCGGGAGTCCCCACCGTCACCCTGGCGGGGGAGACCTTTCCTGCACGGGTGGCGGCCAGCCTTCTGCATGCAGCCGGGGTTCCCCACCTGATGACCCACAGTCGCCAGGAGTACGTCCAAAAAATCCGTCAATTGACCCAACAGCCAGAACTCTTACGGGCCATCCGCCACCAATTACAACAAACCCGCCTCACCTGCCCCCTCTTCGACTCCCAACGCTACACCCGTCATTTGGAGCAAGCCTTCCAGACCATGTGGCAGAACCATCAGGCGGGGTGGGGGCCGGTCTCTTTTGAGGTTACTTTACAGGCGGATAGGATGCTCTGAATAGCTCCAAAAAATCTCGAGGCGACAGTACGCGCACTGGCGTGGTGAGGTTAGGAGGGAAATCTTTCAGATTTCCCGTCACCAAGATCTCTGCATTTGCTGCCAAAGCCGTTGCCAAATAGATCTCATCACCGGGGTCTGGTAAAGATGGAACAAGCGGCAAAATCACCACAGGGGTGCCTAAATGTTGAAGATCTGTGATTAATCGTTCACCACGCGATTGAAATATTTTTAGTTTTGGCTTGGCGAAGGTTGTACGTAATTCTTCGATAATCTCCTTGGAATAGAAGACCTGGTGCTGCCGAAATGCTATTTCCAAAACAGCTTGGCAAACGACGCCATTGGCCACGGCGGAGACAAATACGTTGCAATCAAGAACTAGCTTCATTTTTGGCAGTCTTGGGAACCATTTTTCCCGGCACGTACCTCACGGATCAGACCCGTTACCTCACGCATGATGTCATCATCGCTCATCCCAATGAAAGGATCACCCGCTACAGGTTCACGCAGGACACGCATAAGCTCATCCACCGTGGATTGACGATCAACCACCGCCTTGGGTTTCAACAGGATGGTATTACCTTCCACAACAATTTCCAGCAGGTCTCCTTCGTTCAGAAG
>JADFXB010000044.1 GCA_015233935.1 Magnetococcales bacterium
CATGGTCGTGATCATGGTCATGGTCGTGATCATGGTCATGGTCGTGATCATGGTCATGGTCGTGATCATGGTCGTGGTCGTGATCATGGTCGTGGTCATGCTCGTGATCATGCTCATGATCATGGTCGTGGTCATGCTCGTGATCATGGCCCTGTCCGTGATCATGGTCATGATGATCCTCATGATCATCATGGTCGTCATGACCAAACAGGCCATGATGATGGTGATGATGACCACCCCGACTCAACATCCAGGCACTGACCAAATTCACCACCAAACCAATCGCCGCCACCACCATGGCCTCCCGAAAGGCCACCGTCACCGGTGCGATCAACCGCTCCACCGATTCCACCGCCATCAAAATAGCCACCATGGCCAAAGCAATGGCACTGGCAAAACCTCCCAACGCCGTCACCTTGCCCGTACCAAAGGTAAAACGCGGATCCGTGGCATGCTTGCGAGCAAAACTGTAAGCAAACGCCGCAATCCCCAATGCCGCCGCATGGGTGCTCATATGCCAACCATCCGCCGTCAATGCCATGGAACCTGTGATGGTCCCGGCAATTAATTCCACGACCATGGTGACAAATGTCAACCCCACCACCCACTGGGTGGACCGCTCTGCGGCCTGTTTTTCATCCAATCCAAATACATGCTCATGATGGGCGTGAAGATGTTGTTCTACCATTGCAAACTCCCAGCTCTCCCTGATGATCCATCCGTCAATTGATAAATGAGAATCATTTCCTATTTAAAAAGAGATTGAACTCGAATCCAATCTGGTCTAAATATAGGAATGTCTCCCTGGCAATCCAGAATTCTAATGGCCTTTTCTTCAATAGTCCAGAGCAGGACCCGTGGCCATAGCTTTTTTTATCACTTTCAGCAACAGGAAGCTGGCCTGTGTCCTTTTCTCTGACCCGTTTGTCCGCCTTACATCCGCTTTGGATGGCCACTTTGGTTCTGATCTTGTCAGGATCGTTATTTGAGAGTCAGTTCCGGCGTGAACTTGCCCAACATATGGTGGCCCACCAACACAAAAGCCTGTTGCTGGCTGGTAATTTGCGGGCTGAACTGGAAACATCCCTCAATGGGGTGCTTTATCTGGCATCCGGGCTGGAATCTCATATCAAAGCAAGCGAAGGGGTTCTGGAAGAGGCCGAGCTTCTCAAAATGCTTGGCTTTCTGTATGAACAAAGCACCATCATTCGCAACATTGGCCTGGCCCCTGGCAACCGTCTGACCCTTATTTATCCCACCCAAGGCAATGAAAAAGCACTGGGACTCTATTATCCCGACCACCCCGGTCAATGGCCAGCCGTTCGGCGGGCGATCCAGGAAAAACGCCCCAATCTGGCCGGTCCCGTGGCCCTGGCCCAAGGGGGTGAGGGATTGATTCATCGTCATCCGGTTTTTTTGCCCGATGGCTCCTATTGGGGAATCATCAGCACAGTGGTGGATTATGATAAATTATTAACTCGTTTTTATAAACAAGTGGCGGGGCTTCCCATTCACCTGGCCTTACGGGGTCGTGATGGTTCCGGGAGAGTGGGGGATGTCTTTCTTGGCGAGGCCAACCTGTTCGGCAATAACGACAATGTAATCATGGATGTGACCGTTCCCGGTGGTAGCTGGCAGATGGCCTTATCCTACCCCTTGCCTAAGGAGGAAGTTTCCCAACTACAAATTTATCATTATGGTGGTTGGGGTATTGTTCTCTTGCTGACCATGGTGGCCTACAGTCTGGCCCACTGGTATAAACGCCAGCAAGCCCGGGTAACCTCGTTACATGCCATGCAGGAAAACCTGCTGAAGCTCTACGACCAATCCCCCCTTGGCATTGTCCTCACCGATATGGCAGGGCGATTTCTCACCGGCAACGAATCTTTCAGCCGCATTTGTGGGGTGAGTAAAGAAGAATTAAAATCCACATCTTTGCCAACTCCTTCGTCGGATCATGAGGAGCACACCACCTGGTTGCGCAGTCTCCAACGTCATGGCCGTTACGGTCCCTGGGAACGGGATTATCAACGGCAGGATGGAGAGATTCTCTCCTTGCGCCTGAATGGTGTGGCCATTGTGGGAGAGGATGGCCATCACTGGGTGTGGTCGGTGGTGGAAGATATTTCAGCCCGCAAAAAACTGGAGCTGGCCCTGTTGGAGTCCAAGGCCATAGCGGAAAAGGCCAACCAGGCCAAGAGTGAATTTTTGGCCAATATGAGCCATGAAATCCGTACTCCCCTTAATGCCATCATCAATTTCAGTCATTTATTACAAGAAAATCCTGGCAGCTCCCAGCAAAAGCGATTTTTGGATCGGATTCAAACTTCCGGCCAAACTTTATTACGGTTGATTAATGATATCTTGGACTTTTCCAAAATTGAGTCGGGCCATTTAGAATTGGAGGAGGAGGTCTTTAATCTGGAAACCTGCGTGGATCAAATGCTGGCAGTATCGGGAGGCGATAAAGTACCCCCAGGTGTCCAGTTGCAAAAAGAGGTGGAAGAAGATGTCCCTCGTTGGCTGTGGGGAGATTGTGGTCGCCTGGGACAGGTGTTGACCAATTTGGTGGCCAATGGCCTTAAGTTTACCCAGCAAGGACATGTCCGGCTGACCATTCGCAGGCTGGAATCCTTTGGCGAACGGGTCCGCTTGTTGTTTGAGGTGACCGATAGTGGGATCGGTATTTCCACCGAACAGCAGGGACGTTTATTTTCCTCCTTTTCTCAGGCGGATGGCTCCATCACCCGTAAATATGGGGGAACGGGTCTGGGGCTGGCCATCAGTAAACGATTGGTGGAACACATGGGAGGTGATATTCATTTGAGCAGTCAACTGGGGGTTGGCAGCCGATTTTCCTTTGAACTCACCTTCCTGGTGGCCAAAGAGGCGGGCCGCTCTCAACCAGCCCCCTCCGCCAGCCAAATGGAAGAACGCCTGGCCACCCTGCAGGGAGCCTCGGTATTGCTGGTGGAAGACAATTTAATCAACCAGGAAATTGCCCTGGAGTTGCTCAAACGAACGGGAGTGCGGGTGATTGTGGTGGATAATGGTCTGGCCGCCCTGGCTGCATTGGAAGAAAAACATTTTGATCTGATTCTCATGGACATTCAAATGCCGGAACTGGATGGCCTGGAAACCTGCCGTCGTATTCGGCAACAGGAAAAATTTCACGATCATCCACCGATCATCGCCCTATCGGCCAACGCCCTGGTGGGACACCGGGAGGGCAGTCTGGCGGCTGGCATGCAGGATCATTTGGACAAACCCATTGATCCTAACACCTTGTATGAGACGCTCATTCGTTGGATTCCTGCGCAAACCTCTTTGCAGAAGGTCCCATTATTACCCAAGGAACCCATTGAAGAGATGCGCTGGCCCTTGTTACCAGGGGTGGATGTGGCAGCAGGACTAAGCCGGGTAGCTGGCAATTCCCCGCTCTATCTTTCCCTGTTGCAACAGTTTTTGGAACGACAGGAGGATTTGCCCCAAAGGTTGCAGACCCTTTTGTCAGAACAGCACTGGCCAGCTTTGCAACATTTGCTCCACACCCTTAAGGGGAGTTCTGGCAATCTGGCTTTTACGGAACTTTATGCAAGTGTGGTTGCCTTGGAACAATCGGCTCTGCAACAAGACCAACGGAGCTGCCTTCAGGGTCTGGCCCCCTTACGCCTTGCCATGCAGAAGTTAACAAACACCCAACATATACTCCATGATCTGGTAGCCAACACTACCGCCCCGCAGCAGGATCTTTCTTCTGGAGATGTGGAATTTTGTCTATTTTTGGTTCAGGAGATGAAATCCAATCTGCATCAGGATACCACCACCTGCAAAGATTGTTTGTACACCTTGCGCACCTCGTTGGGTAAACACCCCGTGGTGCAGGTGTGCAATCAGTTACTGGAATACTTAAATCAACAGGATATTTTGCAGGCTGGATTGGAATTGGAGCGGCTGGAAAAGGAAATCGCCCAATTAAACCAGGAAAGTTGAAAAAATTCTTAAGCCCAACAAGGGAGCAACCGATAAGCCCAGATAAGGATCAACAGTATCGCCCAGGGGGGTTGACTCTGTTGGAGTCCTCATTGCCTATTTAAAGGAGTTCCAACCATGGCCATTACCTCCCTTGCCGCCTCTCAGACCGCCTACCAGCGCACCAATCAACTGCAAAATGTTCGCAATCCCCCCACGCGCCCTGAAAAAGGGGATGGTTCCCCTGTGGGTAATGGTATGGGGGTGAGCAAAGCGGATTTTCTCACCATTTCCGATCCGGTGGCCTTTGCCAACCGGGTGTTGCAGGACAAGGTGGTGGACCAGTTGAACGCCTATCTGGCCGAGACCCCCAACACGGAACTCATTGGCGATTTGGACCCCAATCGGGTTACCCCGGAAGGTACCGCCAAATTTATTGTGGATATGGCCACCAGTTTTTATGGTGCCTATGCGGAAAACCATAAAGAGGACGGCGATCAGGCAAAGCTGGATGGTTTCATGAACCTGATTCGTGGTGGTATCGACAAAGGCTTTGAAGAGGCCAGGGGTATTCTGGATGCCCTCAAAGTTCTCGACTTTGGCACCGTCTCCCAGGATATCGACACCACCTATGACTTGGTGCAAAAAGGTTTGGATGATTTTTATCAACAGCAGAAAGCCATGATCAACAAAGGCTCCACCGCCGCTACCACCGATGCGGCAGCCCAATCGTTTGGGGCAATGGGCGGTTAATTTTAATGCCTTTGAATAAGAGGCTTCAAAAGGGCTTCCAATTGACTGGCGGTGAGAGACCAGGAATAACGAAGGGCGGTCTTTCTGGCGTGCCGGGAAAGATCAAGCCAGTGGGGGGTATTTTCAACCATCCGCAAGATGGCCTCGCCAACGCTGGGACCGGTGATCTCTGGTAACAGGGTGATGGCTGGCGAGGTCAAACCACTCTCCACCACCGATTCCGCACGGGTAATCACCGGCAAACCACTGGCCAGGGCTTCCAGCAATACATTAGAAACCCCTTCCGCCTTGGAAAGGTGCACCAGCAGATGGTGGTTGCGATAGATGGTGGCC
Source organism: Magnetococcales bacterium (assembly GCA_015233935.1). Classification (GTDB taxonomy): domain Bacteria; phylum Pseudomonadota; class Magnetococcia; order Magnetococcales; family JADFXB01; genus JADFXB01. The sequence continues at coordinate 5,059 of JADFXB010000044.1, forward strand.
ATCTCCTCCCGTGGACAATAGCCTGCCAGATGAACAGTCACCGGTGGTGCGATGGCGGCGGCCTGCTGTTGCAACAGATGGCGCATGGGACCATCGCCCACCAGGGTGAGGTGCAGGTTTTTCCCTTGTTGGGAGATCCACTCCATGGCGACCAACAACTCCTGCCACCCTTTGCGGGGAATCAGTTGCCCTACTGCCAAAATCCGATACGGCACCGTGGTTTCATCCACCGGGGCCGGATAATAATGGGTGGGATCAATACCATTGGCCACGGCGTAAGGGGAGCGTTGGGGAAAAAAGTGGTTTGCCAGATGGGCCAAATGATCCCCGTTGGCCAACAACAGGTCGGCCTTGGCCAACACCGGTCGTACCAGATAGGGGTGCAGAGGTTGTAACCAGTGCCAGCGGGAGTTGAAAAACCCCGGCACATCCGATCCCCGCAACCAGACGGCACAGGGAATGTCCGAGGGGATTCCCATGGAGAACAGGGCATGCCCGGCAGGAAAGGCAAAAAAAGCCACCACCGCCTGGGGAGAGAAAGCGGCCAACGGAGCAAATCCCCGCCAACGCAAAGTCAAATAGGAAAAGAGCAACTCCAGGGTGGTAGGGGTCAAGGTGGAGCGACGTAAACCGCCCAGACGCACCACCTGGCGGCGATTCAGACAATCCTCTTCCACCGCTTGGCCCAAGCCCGCCCCCACAGTGACGATCTGCACCTGATGACCGCGTTGCACCAACTCCCGACTCAAGGCGTCCAAAGCAGTGGCCGCCCCACCGCCGAAAGGGGGAAATTCATGGCAGATAAAGGAGATGCGCCAACCTCCCCCGGCTGGTGAGCCGCGACCAGGCATCAGGGACATGGCAACGACTCTTGCAGGGGCAGTTCTGCCCCACCCTCTTGCATGGATTGGGCAGCCAGTTCCAAAAGACGAACCACTCGTAAGCCACTTACCCCATCACAAATGGGACGTTGATGGCGGCGGATGCAGTGGAGAAAATGGCGGCACTCCTCCCGTAACGGGTCGGCAGCCGTCACCCGTGGCAAACGAATCTCTCCTTGTCGCTCCTCACCGCCGGTTACCAGGTGGAGTCCTTCGTTATCCTGGGGTTGTTCTGCCAACCACTCCTTGTTCAACCCCTGATTGTAAAGTCGCAAGGGAAACTCCCGATCCCGTCCATCCAGCAAAGCCATACGGGAGGTGCCCGCCAGCAAAACACGATGGTAAAATTCGGGCTGCAACAAAGAGGTGGTAAATTGAACGTTGGCTCCCCAATCGTAAAAAAAGGAGAGGTGGACCATATCATAATCGCCACCCAACTGGCTGAATCCCATGGCACGCACCCGGTCGGGCATTTTGTCCTGCATCCAGTGCAGGGCAATGGCCACATCCTGGCAGGTATGCCGCCACAGTACATCCCCTCCACCCTGGCTGCGTCCTGGTAACATGCGTTGAAAATACAGATGGCGCAGGGTACCCAGCTCCCCTTTATGGATCAAGTGGTTGAGGTGCAAAACCGCTGGGTCGAAGACACTGGCATGTCCACACATGAGGATGACATCGTTGCTCCAGGCGGTTTCCATCATCTCCTGGCATTCGTTGCTGGAGGTAGCCATGGGGGGTTCCACCAGGCAGTGTTTGCCTGCATTGAGCAGGGCCAAGGCCACCCGGCTGTTTTTGACCAGAGGAACTGCCACCACAGCCGCATCCACCCAATCGTTTTCCACCACATCCTGGAAGGTGGTGGTACATTGAATGTGTGGATAAGACTCCTGCACCAACCTTAACCGATGGCGATTTGGGTCACACAACATGACCACGTCCACACCGGGCAGGTCCATCATGACCCTGGCAACCAGCATGCCGCGTCGTCCTGCGCCCAGGATGGCCAAACGTAGGGGAGGTGTCATGCCATGTTCCTTGTTCCAGCCCCCCATGATGGGGTTCTTTGAGGTAGAAATCGGCGGGGAAGGGAAAAGAGCAAAGGAAGAGGCAGGGTGGTTACCATTTGCCACCAAAGACCCGTTTTCCAAACCACTGACCAGTTATCCCGGCCCATAACCGTCAGCAGGGAGGCCGCCAATACCTTTCCCAACAGCATGCGGTCTGCTGGTGGATAGTTTAAAACAAACTGGCGGAAAAGGCGAAGCAGGATTGCATAATCGACCACCTCTTCGGGGAGCAAGCGTCCGGGATAGGTGGCCAGGGTGCGCAAGCGTGCCGTTTCTTCCATGGTAAAGGCATGGAAGGGAATAATCCGCTGCAGGTTCGCCCGCACCACGGTGAGAGCCAAACGATATTGTTCCTCTTTGTGACGAACACTGATGCCGGTGGAACGTTGGCAGCGACGAACCAGCGGTGGTGCGGACAAAGCTGCCACGCCTCCTTTTTCCATCAATCGACACCACAATTCATAGTCCTGGGCCACTGCAAAGGCAGGCTCATAAAACAACGGCTCTCCCTGCCATAGACGGCGAAAGAGCATGGAGCCGTGGCAGAAGGGGTTGGCAAACAGGGCGTGCCAACGAAGAAGAATCGGCTCTGTGGGAGGTTGTACCAGGCGTTCTTTTCCTTCCCGCACCTCCAGCCAAGCTCCGCCCACCAAGTTAATGTCGGGTCGATCTTCCAGCAGAGCCACTTGACGTTTCAAACGATGGGGCAGGCAAAGATCATCACCATCCAAGCGAGCGATATACCGTCCCCTGGCGATTCCCAACCCTCTATTAAGTGCTCTGGTAAGCCCACCGTTGTGTTCCAGGAAGAGGGGCTGGATTCGTTCGTCCTGCTGCTGGTAATGCGCCAGGATCTCTCTGCTGCCGTCCTGTGAGCCATCGTCCACCACCACCGCCTCCCAGTGGGGGTAGTCCTGGGCCAGCAGGCTATCCAGGGTGTTGGCCAAATGGGGTGCCTCGTTAAAAACGCCCATGACCACGCTGACCACCGGATCATCCGCCATGGGAGGAACCTTGGCTGACAGTCTCTAACCAGAACTCTCCCCAGCAGCATTGCCAATGGGTAATGTTTAATCCAGCATTTTCCAGTTCGGTTTTTAAGGTTTCTTCGGTGTATTCCACCTGATGGGTGGGATCCAGTCGCCACTCCAATCCCAACTCTTGGCGTAAGGGCACCCGCCAATCCCGCTTAAACATGGGCACTCTGATGAGGAGACGTTTGGCAGAGGTTTGCAATACCACCTTTTGCAAAAAAGCGACGCGCCCCTCCAAATGTTCCAAAATATTGGAAAGAACGACCACATCAAAGGGCTGATTATAATCAGTGGTCAGGGCATCTCCCGTAAGGAAAAAAAGACCAGGATGGGAATAGCGACTTTTTGCCAGTGAAATACTCTCCGGATTGTGATCCATACCGGTCACCAAGGCCCCTGCCATGGCCAGATCATGGGAGAGAGCACCATTACCGCACCCCAAATCCAACACCCGTTCACCAGGGGATATCCTGGCGGTAAAAAAGGTGTGATAGTCCATGAGGCGATGTTTTACATGCAGGCCGTTTCCCAAGCCAACCGCAAGTTTGCCTTGCAAACCATAGATGGCGTGATCCAAGCGCAACAACAAGGAGATCCCCTGTTTTGGCGATTGGTTACGGGTACGCTCCCATAAAAATTGGCGCACAAAAGCGATGACCTCCTCATCACTCCATGAGGTGGTCAACTTGGCCAGCCATCTTGACCAAAAGGAGTGATTCATTCAGCGTCTCTGCCGCTTGAATTGAAAAAAGGACCTATTCAACTCTTCCATAAGAATTTTCAGTTCTTCTTCAGCCTGGGCATGGTCCACCGAGTCGGACGGGGTATCCTTGACCGCCTGACGATAGTGATAGACAGCGGCCTCCAACTCTTGATGCAGACGATTATAACGAGCAAGGGCCAAATGACTGGACCCCATGCGTCCCAACTCTCCCTCCACCGTACCAAACAGGTAGAGGGCATCAGGATAGTTTTCGTGTACCTGGGTCAAACGACGCAAAATACGGCTGGAACTTTCCAACTGACCGCTTTCCTTGAGAATAAAGGCTTTGCGATATTGAAAATCCGGATTGTCCGGCTTTTTTTGCAAGGCTGCTTCCATATCCTCCAGGGCCGTCTTGAGCTGACCATTTTCCAGCCGCCCCATGGCACGTTCCCGCAAGATGAAGGGATCGGCCCCACCACTTTCCTTTAACAGGGTGGTAAGAAGTTGTTCCGACTCAGCCAGGTTACCCCCGTAGCGATCTGCCATGGCCAAACCATAACGAAGCTCAAAATTTTTCGGTTGTTTTTTCAGACGCTCCCGAAACTTGTTGGCGGCTTCGTGGGGATCACTGGCGGTAGCGGCCTCCAGCTTGGCCTGCATGCGTTTAATGCGCTGATTGGTCCCGCCATCGGGGAGTTTGGAGGTGGTACGGATGCGTTGCACCATGTCTCGTGCTTCGTCCACCCGTTGACTTCCCAAGGGGTGGGTAAGCAGATAGGGAGGAGGAATGGGGGTAAGTCGTTGTTCTTTGGAAATCCGATCCATGAAGGCGATAAGGCCGTGGGCATCATAGCCGGCCTTGGCCATATAGTGGACTGCCAGTTGATCGGCCTGGGTCTCTTTTTCCCGCACAACGGCCAGCATGGAAGAGGTCCCTGCCGCCATGCCACCGATCATGGAGGCTTGGCTGATTTCAGGATTTTTTGTGGCCAAACCTGCGGCCATGCCCACTGCCGAGGCCACCAGGGAGGAGATGGAAATATATTTGGAGGACTCCTGCAACTTGACATGATGGCCAGCCGCCAGGTGGGCAATTTCATGGGCCATTACTGAGGTCAACTCTTCCCGATCATTCACCGACAGGAGCAGCCGACTGTGGAAGACGATATGGTTGTTGGGCAGGGCAAAGGCGTTGAGGGCGTTGTCCAACATGACGTGAAAGCGCACCTGTTCGCTGGGCATCCCCGATGCGGACAAGATGGGCACGGCCAGTTCATCCAACAGATCGGTGGTTTCGGGATCGGTGAACAGTTGAACCGTTTGCTTTTTTTCTTCCCGGCTTTTGCCGCTGGCGGGTGCAACCATTCCGTTCATCATGACCAGGATGGCCAGACCAAAGATCACCAACCGTTTGAGTGAACTGGGCATGAATTCCTCATCAGACAGAAAAATCCAGGGGTGATCAATAAAGTGTTTCCGCCATGGGCAGCATCCCATTCTTCCAGGATAGCATAGCTGGGGTGGTATGTGAATTCTTCCTTGCATGTGGAGGCACCGAAAGCGACCCGGTCTTGTAGTTCATGCCCAAGATACTCTAATATAATCAAAACAGGCCTTGGTGATGGGAAGAAAGCCATGAACCGTCTTAGCCGACTGGTGGAGCTGCGCAAAATTCAGGAAGAGGTGAAGGCTGCTGCCTTTGGACGGACGGTGGCCAATCTCAATGCGTTGAAAGAGGCCAATCGGCAGTTGCAAGAGGAGACCGCCAGCGGTCGGCGGGTGGCTTTGCAGGATGTGGATCGATTTGAGGATCGTTTGCCGCCCCACATGTACGAGGATTACTACAAGGGACAATCCTGGCGACAGGTGCAATTGCAGGAAAAAATTGCCAAGGCGGAAGAAGAGGTCAAACGGGCACAAAAGGTATGGCAGGATGCCCATATTCAGGTTAAACAGGTGGAAAAATTGGCCAGTCGGGAGGATGAACGCCTCCGCCAGGAGGCCAACCGGCGCGAATTACACACCCTGGACGATATGGGTGCGTTGCGTCACTCCCAACATCAGGAGTAGTTGCTATGGTTCGTCATGGTTGGTTGGCAGGCTTGTTGGTGAGTGGGATATGGCTGGCCCCCATGCCTCTTTTGGCCTCTGATGTCACCGATCCGTTGAAAGATCCTTTGCAACTGCTGGAAATCTTGGAAAAACGGCGCAAGGAGTGTGAGGAGCGCACCAAACAACTGGATTTTCGTGAAGAAGAACTGAAGCGTCTGGAAGAAAAGATTGAAAAACGGGTGGGTGTCCTGGAAAGTTTGCGGATGCAGATTCAAACGGACATGTCCAAAGAACAAAAGGTAGATGATGAGAATATCAATCGGCTGGCCAAAATTTATTCGGGGATGAAACCCAAGGTGGCGGCAGATCAACTCAAAAGTATGGAGCAGAAAATCGTTCTGCGGATTCTGCGTGCCATGGGCGAGAAGCAGGCAGCCAAAATTCTCAACCGTATGGAGCCGGAAGCCGCCACGCCGCTCACAGAGGCCCTGGGCTTACCCCTTGCTGACAAACGTCGTAAATAACAATAGGTTATCTTAAATCAGGCAAACTCTTCCTGCAAGCAATAGGCAATATTTTCCCCCCTCGCTGAAAAAAATTCCGCTCTCCTCTAAAAAGGTTTCAACTTCCCCACCAGCATACCGATAAATGCTCACAAGGGACGCGCTCATCACCTCATGAGGAAAAAAATAAGATAACCAACTTCACTGAAAATCAAACAGACAGAATAGTCTGGGTTTCAGCCTGAAGAATCAGTCAGCTTGGAGGGTAAAACCATGGCTCTTATCATCAACACCAACGTATCTTCTCTCAATGCTCAACGGCAGTTGACCAAATCCAATAAGGTCCTCGCCACCACGTTCAGCCGACTGGCTTCAGGTTTACGGGTGAATTCGGCCAAGGATGATGCCGCCGGATTGTCCATCAGCACCCGCATGTCTTCGCAGATTCGCGGCCTGAATCAGTCGCAACGCAACGCCAACGACGCCATCTCACTGACGCAGGTGGCAGAAGGGGCCATGGATGAAACGACCAATGCACTGCAGCGTATGCGTGAATTGGCCGTGCAGGCCGCCAACGACACCTATACCTCTGCGGACCGCTCTACCTTGCAGAAGGAAGTTGTCCAACTGATCAATGAGGTGCAACGGATTGCAAGCCAAACCCAATTCAACGGCATGAAGCTGTTGACGGGATCGTTTGACAACAAGACCTTCCAGGTGGGTGCCTTTTCCGGTCAGGTGATTCAGTTCTCCATCGGAAGCGTCTCCACCGGTGCTTTGGGTGTGAGTGGTGCCAACCAGTTGGATGTTTCGACTCGCGGTGCTCAATCGGCGGCCATTGCCACCATTGATAATGCTCTTGACAGTATTTCCAATATTCGGGCCACTCTGGGTGCTTTGCAGAACCGGTTTGAATCCACCATCGCCAACCTGGCGAATGTGTCCGAGAACCTGTCCGCCTCCAACTCCCGCATTGTTGATGCCGACATCGCGGAAGAGACGGCCAAACTGACCCGGAATGCGATTTTGCAACAAGCTGGTACGGCCATCTTGGCCCAGGCTAACCAGCAACCACAGCTTGCCCTCCAGCTGCTCGGATAATCCCCGACGGTTGGTTGAGTCCCGCTCCCTTAAAAGAGCGGGACCTTTTTCGGTCCAGGTTGTCTTTAGCAAGAAAGAGACCTGTTGCCCGCCCTGGAGAGTCCTCACTGGACCACTCTGGGGCGGGCCGGCCGGTTTTGTACATAGGCCATCAAACTGAAGGGAGTCGGCTTTAATAATCTGTTTTGGTTAGGGAAATGCCATGGCACTTATCATTAATACCAATATTTCATCGATCAATGCCCAACGGCAATTGACCAAGTCCAACAAGGCGTTGGCCACGACCTTCAACCGGCTTGCTTCCGGCTTGCGGGTGAACACATCCAAGGATGATGCTGCGGGATTATCCATTGGCACCCGCATGTCAGCGCAAATTCGTGGTTTAAACCAGGGGCAACGCAATGCCAACGATGCCATCTCTTTGGCGCAGGTGGCAGAAGGGGCCATGGAAGAGACCACCAATGCCTTGCAGCGCATTCGAGAATTAGCGGTACAGGCCTCCAATGATACCTATTCCTCCGCCGACCGGGCGACTTTGCAAAAAGAGGTCACCCAACTGGTCAGTGAAATTCAACGTATTGCCAATCAAACCCAATTCAACGGCATGAAGCTGTTGACCGGTTCTTTTGATAATCGCACCTTCCAGGTAGGAGCGTTTTCTGGTCAGGTGATCCAATTTTCCATTGGCAGTGCCTCGGTGGCCGCCATCGGGGTGAGTGGTGGTGCTGCACTGGATATTTCCACCCGTGGTGCCCAGTCGATCGCCATCGCCGCCGTGGATAATGCCCTTAACAGCGTATCCAATATTCGTGCCACTTTGGGGGCATTGCAGAATCGTTTTGAGTCCACCATTGCCAACCTGGCCAATGTGTCGGAAAACATTACGGCAGCCAGCTCCCGTATCATGGATGCGGATATTGCTGACGAAACAGCCCGATTGACCCGTAATGCCATTCTTCAGCAGGCTGGTACTGCCATTTTGGCGCAGGCCAACCAGCAACCACAGCTTGCCCTCCAGCTGCTGGGCTAAACCCCGACAGTTGGTTTTGTCCCGCTCCCGTGGTGGGGAGCGGGACCTTTTTGGTCCTGGTTGTCTTTTGGCAAGAAAAGCGACTTGTTGCCCACCCTGCAAGATTTATTTTTAAGAATATCTTGCAGGGTGGGATGACCATGGATAGGAATCAGGCCAACCCCACCTCGCGCAGGACTTCCAACATGCGTCCGTGCAGGATTGGGTTGGCCGCCAGGATGGCCCCGGAATACAAGAAATTTCTTCCCCCCTGAAAATCACTCACAAAGCCCCCGGCCTCTTGCACCAACAGGCTTCCTGCTGCCACGTCCCAGGGATGAATACGGGATTCCCAGTAGCCATCAAAACGTCCTGCCGCTGTATAGGCCAAATCCAAAGCGGCACTGCCATCTCGCCGTACCCCTTCGGTCAACAGTAAAAATTTACGCAAAGAGGCCAGAAAGCCTTCCAGTGCATCTGGGTTGCGACTGGGAAAACCGGTGGCCAACAGGGATTGGGAAAGGTTGCGATTGTCTCGTACCCGTATGCGCCGGTCGTTCAAGAAGGCTCCGCGCCCTTTTTCAGCGGAGAAGAGTTCATCGGTCACCGGATTATAAACCACGCCCACCTGAATTTCTCCTTCCAGCAGCAGGGCCACTGAAACGGCGAAGTGGGGAATGCCGTGTAAAAAGTTGGTGGTACCGTCAATGGGATCGATGATCCATTGTCCTGCTTCCGAAGAACCTGTTTCTCCTCCTTCTTCTGCCAGGACCCCATAGGTTGGGTAGGCTTTGTTCAGATGGTAGAGGAGTTCCCGTTCCACATCGGTATCAGCGTTACTGACGGGATCGTTGCGGCCTTTTTGTTTGACCTCCAGTTGGTGGCGAAAATCAAAATGGCGTAACGCGGTTTGTCCTGCTTTGCGGACGGCTCGAACGATGACATTAAGTACGGGCGATTGGTTCATAGATGGCATTAAACCTGCTATTTGACTTGCTTTAAGTGGCTCCCACGCTCTTGTTGCTGGTAGATACCATGAATTCCATCTCCTGTCACCATGGTTTGGCTGTGGGGCGGTGGATTCCCACCCGGCAAGAATTGCCAGTGGTCTGTTGTTTGGGGGAGATTGGGGGAATTTTGTTGATCGCTCTATTAATTAATCATTGGAAATCAATACAATAAAAACAGGCATGTAGTTTGCATATAAAGTTGATAGTTGGTGGCGCAAATCTGGAGTCCCTTTCGCCTGGAGAAGTACCATGCCTCTCGCCGATGTATTAAATATTGCCAAATTGGGCCTCCTGGCCAACCAGAGTTCGTTGAAAGTGGTCTCCCACAACATTTCCAACGTGAACACCCCTGGTTACTCCAAGCAAAACACCCGCATGGGTTCCATCGGTGCGGTCACCACGGGTCGTCCTTCCGGTGGCATGGGTGTCGTCATCACCCAGGTACGTCGCCAGGTGGACATGCTGGTGGAAAAACGCCTGTCCAACAGTACCAGCGAATTAGGCCGCCTGGAAGCCCGTAACCGCTACCTTCCCTTTGTGGAAGAAACCTTCAATAACATGGACAATGATGGCCTCACCTCCCGCTTGGAAAACTTTTTCTCTGCCGCCGATCAATTGTCCGACAATGTGACCAACACGGTGGGACGGGTGCAACTCATGGGGGAAGCGGAAAATGTCTCCCGCTTTGTCAATGACATGTACAGCTCCATGACCGAAGTGACCCTGCCCATTGATGATGAAATTACCGTTACCCTGGACAATATCAACAAGCGGTTGCAATCCATTCGGGATATCAACCTGGATATCATCAAGCAGGAAACCACCAACACTCCTCCCCTGGATTTATTGGATCAACGGCAACAATTGATCAACGAACTGGGAGACTTGATTGACGTTCGCACCGTGGAACAGAACAACGGGGGTGTCAGTCTGATGACATCCAGCGGCAAGCTGCTGGTGGACTACACCTATGCCGCCCACTTTACCCGGGATCAACCCATGACCGATTCCGGCTTCATGGGTATTCGCATCGATGACCGGGTGGAGGATGTGACCAATCTGGTCTTCAATGGTGAGCTGAAAGGGTTGATTGAATTACGGGATACGGTGGTGCACGGCAATCCGGCAACCAATGGTGAAAGTGGCTGGCTTTACCGGCTCAACGCCTTTGTGGGTGAGCTGCGTTGGCAGACCAACCTAGTGCACAGCCAAACGGTGGGTGCCAAAATGCAAACCGGTCAGACCGGAGTCTTTCAATTGGGAGACACCACGGATCTGGCTGGAGACATTTACACCACCTTCATCGACCAATTGGTGGTGGATGTCAACGACAGCAATTATAACGGCGTCCCCCCTGATATGGATCATGTGCAAAACGGCACTCTCACCATCGCCTATGGCCCGGATCCGGATAATTTGAGTGTGGACTCCATCAACATCAATCCGGCCACCATGACCATCGAAGATGTGCGGGCCGCTCTGGATGCCTCGCCTGCCTTTAGTGCCGTCTATGACAGCAACCGGGTTAAACTGACAGCCCAAGACACTTATTACGGGGTTGTCTCCGACACCAGCGGCATCATGGCCGCCTTGGGGATCGGTGCCATCTTCGGTGGGCGCAATGCCATGGAAATGAGCACCAATCAAGAGATGATCGCTGATAACCGTATGGTGGGAATCGGTCATATCGTGCAAGCCGACGATGGCACCTATCAGTTCGACGATGGCAACAACCAGGGTGCCCTGGCCATGAGCAATCTGCGCTCCATGCGGGTGGACCCCTTCAGCACCGGGGATAATGCCACCTTCGCCTCCCATTACGGTCAAATCGTGGGTGAGCTGGGTTCCTTGATCATGCAGGACAAAAACAGCACCACCTCCCTGGAAATCCAACAGGAGTTTATCACCGGGGTGCGGGAGTCTGTTTCAGGTGTTTCACTGGAAGAAGAGTTGACCGACTTGATCAAATTTCAACGGGCCTTTCAGGCATCGGGCAAGATGGTGGGTGCCGCCGATGAACTGATGCAGTCCGTTCTGCAAATGCTGTAAGGCAGGAGGTGTGCCATGATGCGGGTAACCCAAGGTGTTTTCATCCGGCAAAGTGTTGCCGCCATGCAGAAAAAAATGCAGGAGCTGCAACGTAGCCAAGAGGAGAGTTTAACCGGCAATCGGATACTGACCCCAGCCGATGATCCAGGCGGGGCATTTCGTGATTCCATATTCTCCAGTGACCTGTCAGGGGTGGAATCTTTGCAGAAGACCACGTCGGTGGCCTCCAGCCGTCTGTCTCTAGCCTCGGAAAAACTGGGCATGATCCACGACAACATGCTGGATGCCAGCGAACTGGCGGTGACCATGGGCAACGGCTACCAGGGTGACCCTGCCACCATGCGCAACCTTTCCTACAAGACCGAAAACATTTTTGACGACCTGTTGAAAAACATCAATATTGAAGCCGATGGCATGCCCCTGTTTTCTGGTGGACGCACCCGCAACCCTTATGACCCGGACAATCCCACCACCACCACCATTCGTATGCGTGGAAGCGATACCGCCGGTTTCAGCGGCCAGAACAATTTGTCCATTGCCACCGACGCCACCGGCAACAGCACTCTGGACCCCAGTGATGCCAACTATCCGGGATTACCCACCAGTGTGAAGATGACCTACAACGGTGGTCAGTTTGATGTGATGATCAATGGAGATACGGATCCCTCCTCCCCCGTGGCCTATGGTGCAACCATGGATTTGGGATGGGTACAAATTGATTCAGCCAGCGTACCCACAGATGGTCAGAGCTTTTATTTTGAGATCGTCCCCAAATATCAGGGGGGACTGGAGTATCCCAAGATTAAAATTTCCGATCAACAGTCGGTGGCAGGCAACATGACCGGCGATGAAGTCATGGAAGGAAAAAATGGTCGTGGGCAGAACCTGTTTGGGGCGATTGCCGGATTGAATGGGGCACTCAAACGGGCGGATCCCCATGAGGTCAATGCCTGGATTGGTCAACTGGAAGAGGCTCGGGGACAAGCCTCCGACAGCGAAACCGTTACGGGCATGCGGCAAGTACAGGTGGAAACCGTCACCGCCACCCTGGATGAGGAAAAAACCTCTTTGAATGAGATTGTTGCCAAAAACAAGGAAGCAGATATGTTTGATGTCCTCTCCCGGATGGAACAGACCATTCAGGCTTTGCAGGTGATGACCACCAGCGAACGCAATATATTGGGTGTCTCTTTGGTGGACCTCTTGCGTTAATTAAAGGTTCTGCATTGATTTAACAGCAACTTGATTGCATACTTACAAATTGAGGGGACAGGGTTACCAGTTGTGGATGAACCGCCCCGCAGTAGAAACCATGACTCTTTCTGGAGGCGGCTTCTGTATGGAAATTCACGGCACTCGTTTTGGCACCCTGGAATTTCAAGAACAGGATATCATCACCATCCGGGAAGGTCTTCTGGGCTTTCCCATGAGTAAAAGATACATCCTGTTTCCCTTTGGGGACGAATCTTCTTTTTTCTGGCTGCAATCGGTGGATGAGGCAGAAATTGCCTTTATTGTCATCAATCCTTTTGACTTTTTCAACGATCTGGAATTTGCCATCTCCGATGCGGACATCCAGTCGCTGGGGCTGGATTCGGAAGAAGATTCGGAATTGTTCACCCTGGTGACCATCCCGGAAGGTCATCCAGAGGAGATGCGTACCAACCTGGCCGGACCCGTCTTGGTCAATGCGGCCAACCGTACTGGCAAGCAGGTCTTGATGAAGGGCTACTCGCCCCGGCAGCCTTTGATACCCGACGCCCTGAAAGATGAATTTCGCGTCTCCAAACAAAAGTAAGGGCAATTAATCCTCAAGATCTTGGTGTCTCTGGCCGATAGAGGAGATACAGGTAGTCAGAAAAAAAATCGGCAAAGCTGGGATGACTTCATCCCAGGGAGGTTGAGATGGCTGGAACAGTGCAATTCTTCGGTGGTGCCACAGGTCTGCCTGCCGATCTGATCGATCGGCTCATGGAGGTGGAAAAAAGCCGCCTGAATAAAATTCAGGCCAATCGCCAAGCCACTGCCACCCAACAAAGCTCCTTCGATACCCTCTCCAGCAAACTGCTCTCTTTGAAGAGCAAGGCGGAGGATTTGCAGGATTCCACCAGTTGGACGCCCCATTCTGCTTCCAGCTCTGATGAAGACATGATCACCATCACCGCTTCCAGCGAAGCCACGGCGGCCAACCACTATGTGGAGGTCAGTCGGCTGGCCACCCACAACTCTCTGATGCTGGGTATCGGTGGTGTGGATGGCAACAATCCGGGAACGGGTATCACCACCGCCCAGGATGATACCGGTCTCACCAACGTCGCCCCCACTTTCACCTTTGACTACAACGGCGACGGCTACACCGTTGCGGCTGCCACCGGTGACTCTTTGCAAGATATTGCCGACAAGATCAACGCCCTGGATTATGGCGACGAAGAGGGGGTGTCTGCCTCGGTGATCTACGACGGCACCTACAGACGACTGGTTATGAGTGCCAAAGATAGTGGTGCACAGACCAGAGATGGTGCTGGCAACACCACTGCGAGTCGGATTTCCATTACAGGCATGAATCTGGAATTTGGTGCCGCCACGGTGGCCGCTGCCGACATGATGGTCACCGAAGCAGGCGTGGATGCCAAAATGAAGGTGGACGGTCTGGCCAACGTCTACAGCTCCTCCAATACAGTGAACGATGTGATCGCTGGCGTGACCATGGAGCTGAAAGGATTGACCACCTCAGCGGTGACTTTGAGCATCACCAACGATAACGACGCCGCCAAGACCACTCTGCAGGGTTTTGTGGATACCTACAACGATGTGATCGACTATATCAACTCTAAAAAGACCAGCGACTTTTCTGGTGAGGCCGCTATTCGGGGGGCACTGTCGCAAATTCGCATGGAGTTGAATACCCCGACAGATGGCGTGGTGGGTTCTTTTGAAGCCCTTTCCCAATTGGGGGTGGAAACCAACGCCCAATCCGGCAAGCTTTCCATCGATACCGACAAGTTTGATGATGCGGTGGCGGCTGATTTTAACTCCCTCAAGGAAATTTTCACCAAGGAACCTGCGGCAGGGAACAAGGGTTTGGCCTTCCGTCTGGAAACCTTGCTGGATAACCTGACTGACAGCCATAGCGGCCTGATTCCTGGCAAGTCGGAAAGTCTGGGCACCAAGCTGGATCGCCTGGATGATAACATTGACCGGGAAAATCGTCGTTTGGAACAAGTACGCAAACGTTTGACCGCCAAATATGCCAAGCTGGAACAGACCGTCACCATGTTGAACGGCAGTGCCAGTGCCATGAGTTCCGCCCTCTCCAGAATGTAACGCTCTCCGTTGCTTGCCCGCTTTCCATCCCTGCCAATGGTTGCCTGCAACCATTGGTGACACTTTTGTGAAAATTTTGACATACAAAGGACACATCTTCCCATTATCATGGCAGGCTGGTCATCAAGGATACAGCCTGGCGTGCGGGAGGTGTTATGAAAAAGTTGGTTCCCATCTGGATGGTAATCATGGTTTGCAGTGGATCTTACCATGGTTATGCGGGAAGTGTGGACAAGCCGGTGGGAGCATCGGTGGAAGAGTTACTGGTGCTTGCCCGCGCCATGAATCCGGAATTAGCGGCCACCGCTTTGGAAAAGGAGGCCGCCCTGGCGGGGGCCGAAGCAGCAGACGCTTTGCCGGATCCCAAATTCCAGGTTTCTCTTGAAGATATCGATCAGAACAGCCAGGGTTTGCCAGGACGGGTGGCAATGGTCAAATATTCCCTCTCCCAGGAGATTCCCTGGTGGGGCAAGCGGGATCTCAAGCGGGAAATTGCCCAGGCGGAAAGCCGGGAAGCGGCGGGTAGACACGAGGAGCAATTGGCGGAGGTGGTCCTGAAGGTGAAGACGGCCTACGCTGATTATCACCGTGTCCACCTGTCCATGGAGCAAACGGAAGAGTTGATCCTGGTGGTACGCACCCTGGTGGAGTTTGCCCATTATCGTTATGCCCAGGGTATGGGCGGCCCGCAGGAGGCCATAAGTGCAGATGTGGAACGGGGAGCTTTGGCCAACGAACTGATTCGCCTGGAGAAGGAGCGGCAGCGTATTCGCTCCCGCCTGAATACCCTGCTCAATCGTGCCCCCGATGCCCCTTTGGTGGAACATCCCCATTTGCGGGCGATTCCTCCTACCTCCCAATTGAAGTGGGAAAAACTGCTGGAGCAGGGATTGGCCTATAATCCGGGCTTGCGCATGGGAGAAGCGCGGCTGGCCATGGCAGATGGGGAAAGGCGTTTGGCAGAGAAGAACTTCTACCCGGATTGGGAGGTGGGAGTGGGTCTGCTAAACCGGAGAGGGGAGGAGAAGAATGGCTTCGAGGCCATGGTGGGCATGAATCTTCCACTGCAATGGTCCTCCCGGCAAGCCTTGGAGCGACAGGCCCATTTGAAAAAACAGGCGGCACAGGAACGCCTGCAAGGGGAGCGTTTGCGGGTTACAGCCGGTTTGCATGAGGCATTGTTGAGTCTGGAAGAGTCGCGGCAGACGGAAGCCGTAACGAGAAATAGCCTCTTGCCCCAATCCCGCTTGGCTCTCAAGTCGGCCCTTTTTGGGTATGAAACAGGCACCAGCGATGCCTCGACTGTTTTGGATGCCATTCAACGGGTAAAAAAATTTCAGATTGAACTCTTGAGTGCCCAGTATGAACAACAGGTCCGCCTGGCGGAAATAGAACGGTTTGTGGGGGGTGAATTATGAGCATCAAGCAAGGCGGTCTCTTATTGTTGGCTCTGTCGTTATGGGCTGCCCCCTTGTGGGCTGAAACAGTGGATCATTCGGCACACGCCCCATCCCCTGCAAGCAAGGGCAGCGCGCGCAAGATTCTTTACTACCGCAATCCCATGGGATTGCCGGACACCTCTCCTGTACCCAAAAAAGACGGTATGGGAATGGATTATATACCGGTGTATGCCGATGAAGTGGCTACTGCCGGTTCCGGGGCGGTCAAGATTGCACTGGATAAAGTGCAAAAGTTGGGGGTCAAAACGGAAGAGGTAGCCTTGCGTCCGGTGACCCGCACCATTCGGGCGGTAGGAACGGTGCAGGTGGATGAACGCAAACTGCATATTGTCTCTCCCAAATATGAGGGATGGATTGAAAAACTCCACGCCGATGCCACGGGTCAGTCGGTGAAGAAGGGGCAAACCTTGATGGAGGTTTACAGCCCGGCACTGGTGTTGGCCCAACAGGAATACCTGGCGGCTCATCGGGCAGAAGCACGACTCAAGGATGCGGACCAGGAAACCCGGCTAATGGCAGGTGAGTTGGCGGAAAGTGCTCTTTCCCGCTTGCGCAACTGGGACATTGGCGATGAACAAATCAAGCGTCTTCGCAACCAGGGCAAGGCCAACAAAAGCCTGTCGATTATCTCACCCGTCAGTGGAGTCATACTTGAGAAGAGTGCCATCCAGGGTATGCGATTCGTGCCAGGTGAAATGCTCTACCGCATTGCCGACCTGTCCACGGTCTGGGTCTTGGCGGATGTCTTTGAGCAGGATATGGGAATGGTACGGGAAGGACAGGCTGCTGAAGTGACGTTGAGTGCCATGCCGGGCAAGATTTTTCACGGTCGGGTTGGCTTTGTCTATCCCACGCTCACCTCCGAAACGCGCACGGTGAAGGTTCGCATTGAGATGCCCAACCCGGACGGTACACTTCGTCCCGCCCTTTATGCCACGGTTCAGTTGGCAGCTCCTACGGGTAACAGCAAGGTGATGACTGTGGCGGATTCCGCCGTGTTGGACAGTGGAACCCGCCAGGTGGTGTTGGTGGAGAGGGGGGAAGGATTGTATGAACCTCGTCCGGTGCGCATTGGCAGCAAGGGAGGGGGTTATGTGGAGATTCTGGACGGGGTGAAAGTCGGGGAAAAAGTGGTTGTCCGCGCCAATTTTCTCATCGATGCCGAAGCCAATCTCAAGGCCGCACTTGGCCATTTTGCCCATTGAAGCCGGTGACATTGCACCCAATTAACCAACTTCGGGGGAGAGACAGATGATCGCTGCCGTCATTCGCTGGTCATGTGGCAATATTTTACTGGTATTGATGGCAACCTTTCTTCTGGTTGCCAGTGGTGTCTATGCCGTCCTCCGTCTCCCCCTGGACGCCATTCCCGATCTGTCCGATGTGCAGGTGATCCTCTATACCGAGTTTCCCGGTCAGGCTCCCCAGGTGGTGGAGGACCAGGTAACCTATCCGCTGACCACCGCCATGCTGTCGGTTCCACGCTCCAAGCTGGTTCGGGGATTTTCCTTTTTTGGTGCATCCTTTGTGTACATTATTTTTGAGGATGGTACGGATATTTACTGGGCACGCAGCAGAATTCTTGAATATCTGAATTTTGCCGCCAAACGTTTGCCCACCGGTATCACCCCAACCCTGGGCCCCGATGCTACCGGGGTGGGATGGGTCTACCAGTACGCGGTATTGGCCAAGGATAAAACATTGGCTGAACTGCGCACTCTACAGGATTGGTATCTTCGTTACCACCTTGCCAAGGCTGAAGGTGTGGCGGAGGTGGCCAGTATTGGGGGCTTCGTCCAGCAATATCAGGTTATTGTTGATCCGCAGCAATTGCAGGCCTACAACATTCCCCTTTCCCGCGTCAGCCAAGCCATTGCCATGAGCAACCGGGATGTGGGAGGCCGGGTGGTGGAGATGGCGGAAACCGAATATGTGGTGCGGGGGCGGGGTTATCTGCGGGGAGTGGAAGATATCCAGAAAATTGTCCTCAAAGAGGTCAACGGCGCGCCCATACGTCTGGGAGAGGTGGCTCGGGTTGAACTGGGACCGGATGAACGGCGGGGACTGGCGGAACTCAACGGGGAAGGGGAGGTGGTGAGCGGCATTGTTATACAACGCTATGGCCAGAACGCCCTGGCGGTGATTCGCAGTGCCAAGGAAAAATTGACGGAAATTGCCAGCAGTCTGGGAGAGGGTGTTTCCATTGAAACGGTCTATGATCGTTCGGAATTGATCCTGCGTGCAGTGAAAACCCTGCAATACACCCTTTTGGAAGAAAGTCTGATCGTTGCGGCGGTCTGCATTCTTTTTCTTTTGCATGTGCGTAGTGCCTTGGTGGCCATTGTCATGTTGCCGGTGGGGGTGTTGATCGCCATCCTGCTCATGGATAGTTTAGGCATGACCTCCAACATTATGAGTCTGGGTGGCATTGCCATTGCTGTGGGAGCCATGGTGGATGCCGCCATTGTCATGATCGAAAATGCCCACAAGCATCTGGAGCGGGCCAAACCGGAGGAATCCAGAATTAAAATTCTCATGGATTCAGCCTGCGAAGTGGGACCACCCCTCTTTTTCTCCTTGCTGGTGATCACTGTTTCCTTCCTGCCGGTGTTCGCGCTGGAGGCACAGGAAGGCCGACTGTTTAAACCACTGGCTTATACCAAGACTTTTGCCATGGCAGGGGCGGCCTTTCTTTCCATTACCCTAGTCCCGGTACTGATGATTCTGTTTGTCCGGGGCAAGATTCTGCCGGAACAAAAGAACCCCATAAATCGGTTTATGATTTGGGCCTATCGTCCCGTCATCCAATGGGTATTGCGTTTCAAGAAAAGTTTCATTCTGCTGGCCTTGGTGATTATGGGTGTCAGTATCGTGCCGGCCATGCGACTGGGTAGTGAGTTCATGCCCACCCTTAACGAAGGCACCCTGCTCTACATGCCCACCACGCTGCCAGGACTCTCCCTTACCAAGGCGGAAGAACTGTTGCAAACCCAGGACAAAATTATCAAAAGCTTCCCGGAAGTTGCCTCGGTTTATGGCAAGGCGGGAAGGGCAGCGACCGCCACCGACCCGGCCCCCACCGAAATGTTTGAAACGGTCATCAACCTGAAACCCGAATCCCAATGGCGACCAGGGATGACCATCGATAAATTGATCGGTGAAATGGATGCGGCCTTGCAAATGCCGGGGGTCAGTAACGCCTGGACCATGCCCCTCAAGGCCCGAATCGATATGCTTTCCACGGGCATTCGCACGCCCATTGGCATCAAGGTTTTTGGCAAAAATCTTGATGAACTTGAGCTGTTGGCGCAAAAGATTGAAACAGTGGTCAAAACCATACCAGGTACCACCAGTGCCTACGCAGAGCGGGTGGGAGGTGGTTTTTACCTGACCATCGATCCAGACCGGGATGTCATTGCCAGGTATGGTCTCAACATTGGTGATTTGCAGGAAGTGATTCTCACGGCCCTGGGAGGGGAAACGGTCACCACCACGGTGGAAGGGCGGGAACGGTTTACGGTCAATGTTCGTTATCCCCGTGATTTTCGGTCTGACCCGGATGCCATCGCTCAACGTGTCCTGGTACGAACAGAAAGCGGGGTGCAAATTCCCCTGGGACAACTGGCCACCATCCGTCTGGAAAAAGGTCCGGCAACCATTCGAACGGAGAACGCCCTGCTGTCGGTTTATATTTTCGTGGATATTCGGGATCGGGATATCGGTAGTTATGTAGCGGAAGCTCAACAGGCTGTGGGAGAACAGGTACAACTGCCCACCGGTACATTTCTTCAGTGGAGCGGCCAGTTTGAATACATGGAACGGGCCAAGAAAAAATTGCAGGTGGTCATACCCTTGACCCTCTTCATTATCTTTCTGCTGCTCTATCTCAACTTTGGTCGCATCGCCGAAACCATGATTGTCATGCTGTCGTTGCCCTTTGCTTTGGTGGGTGGCATCTGGCTGATGGATGCCATGCAATTTAACCTGAGCGTGGCGGTGGCGGTGGGATTCATTGCTCTGGCTGGTGTGGCGGCAGAAACCGGGGTGGTGATGTTGATCTACCTGGATCACGCCCTCAAGGAGGTAACCGCCAGAAAAGCGGCCCTGGGTGAGTCCGTAGGACGCGACGATTTGTATGCGGCCATCATGGAGGGTGCGGTGGAGAGGGTAAGACCCAAGATGATGACGGTGGTGGCCATCATGGCCGGACTTTTGCCCATTTTGTGGAGCACAGGTACGGGTTCGGAGATTATGCGTCGCATCGCCACCCCCATGGTGGGTGGGATGGTTTCTTCCACCCTGTTGACATTGATCATCATTCCTGCCATCTATGCCCAGATCAAGGAAGTTTCCATGGGCCACAAGGAGATTTCGTAACGCAGACAGGATTTCAAGGAGGTTTGTCCATGACGGCAAGTTGGTTGAAAAAAACGGGCATGATCCCCATGTTGGCGTTGGCCTGTTTGATATTGGCACCCCAAATATCCCTGGCGGCGGATTTGGTGGTTTATAAATCTCCCTACTGCGGATGTTGTGCCGACTGGATCAAGCATATGGAAACCAACGGCTTTTCCGTGGAAGTGCACAATCGGGAGGATATGGACAAGGTGAAGAAGGAGATGGGTATCCCCTCCCCCTTGGCCTCCTGCCACACAGGTGAAATTGGTGGCTATCTGGTGGAAGGGCATGTGCCAGCGGAAGATGTTCGCCGGTTACTCAAGGAAAAACCGGAGGTCAAAGGGATTGCCGTTCCTGGCATGCCGGTGGGTTCACCGGGCATGGAGGTTCCCGGCCAGAAACCCGATTCTTACAAGGTGGTCACCTTCACCCGTGAGGGAAAGGTAAAGACTTTTTCCAGCCATTGACCACGGATTATGTGGAGTTATTCATCGCAATATTCCACCCGATTGCGACCATTCTGCTTGGCACGGTACAAGGCTTCGTCGGCCCGCTTGACAAGCTGCTCGATGGTGGAGGCGGACTTG
>JADFXB010000045.1 GCA_015233935.1 Magnetococcales bacterium
TTAATATAGCACGGCAACCACCAGAAGGAGGGAAGAATCTACATCGGCAGGAAAATTTACACCAACTCATGACCTCCCTGGAAAAACGCTATCCCGGCCAACGGGAGCGTTCCCTTTATGCCGGGGTTGCCCTTTCTCTCAATCGCCTTTCACCTGAAACCCGCCAGCTAATCCGACCATTGGGGGTTTTTCAGGGTGGTGGGCATGCAAAGGCAATTCGATTGGTGTTAGATATTAAAATAGAACAATTGGACTCCATTCTAGGTGAGCTTATACAAATAAATTTATGTAATATTTCTAAATATGGATATGTTACCTTTCACTTTGCCCTCTGTCCTTTCCTTTGGGGAGAGACGAGCCAGGAGGAGCAGGTTGGAATTCGTTTGAGGTGGTTGGAGGTGGAAGGGGAGTTATTAGAGTTTCTTAAGGAGCAAGCTTTACAGAATTCTCAACTGTCTGCCAATATGACCTTGCTAGATTTAAATAATCTATTGGTAGGTTTGACAGTGGTAGCCCAGTTATGTCCGGTGGAACGGGCCATGCGTTGGGCATCTAACCTCTCCTCCCTATTGCACGCCGTTGGGAGCAAGAGTACCAGGGAGCAGGTGGAACGTGTACGGGGACAATTGGAAGGATTTCTGCCTGAAGGGTGGTCCCAAATGCATTTTTATAGTGAAAGAACTCGCTTGGAAAGTTTGGAAGCTCAGGAGTTACTGTTGGATGCATGGGAAGTGGCTAAGGGGTTGTTGCAAAAATGTCTATCTGCCGGGGAGCAGGCTTATGAGGGTGCAGATTATGACCTAGCTTTGTCTTTTTTTGATTTTGGCAGATATAGCAATAAGATAGGATATGTAGATCATGCACTACCTTTGTTGCAAGAGGCTCGCAGGCGTTTTCAACTGTTGATTTCTGGTGAAAAGCTAGATAGCTGCCAAATGGCAGCTATTGCTATTCACAATATGGGGGATTCCCTTCTCCAATTGGGACGATTGGATGAAGCGGCACAGTGTTTTCAGAGATCTATACAAGAGAAAGAAATATGGGGTGATCAGCGAGGGATAGCTGTTTCCCAGTTTCAACTGGGAACGGTTTGTTTATACCAAGAACAGTATCAAGAGGCATTGATTGCCTTTGAAAAGTCTCGTGAAATTTTTTCGAGGTTGAATGAGCCAGCTACAGTGGCAGTAAGTTGGCATCAGACGGGCAGGGTTTTTGAGCAGATGAAGGCATGGTTTCAAGCAGAGGATGCCTACCGCTATTCACTAGAGATTGCAACAAAGTTGAATAACCTTGTTGGTGTTTCCACCACCTTGCTCCAACTGGGAAATTTATTCGAGGCGCAGAGCCGATGGGAAGAGTCAGTGGTGCAGTACCGCAAGGCGGCATCCATTTATGTACAAATGGGAAACTTGGCCAAAGAGGGTATGGTACGGAGTAATTTGGCAGCTGTCTTGCTCCAACTGAACCGCTTGGCAGAGGCGAGGCAGGAGATTCTACGGGCCATTGGGTGCAAAAAAGATTTTGGCTATATGCCAGAACCATGGAAGACTTTGGACGTTCTTGCCGATATTGAAACCGCCGACAACCAGCCCCAGGCCGCAGCCCAGGCCAGACGCCAAGCTCGCCAGCTTTTTGCCAGCTATCGGCGGGGTGGGGGGGAGAATTATGAAACAGGAGCTAAATGGTGTCAGGCCACAGAAGAGTTCATTCAACAGGGACAGATAGATGAAGCCAAACAGGCATTTGAACAAATAGCAAACGATCCAGAAATTCACCCATATACAACAGCACTGATTGCCACCCTTCTCGACATCCTGGATGGCCAACGCCAGCCGGAGTTGGCGGAGCGGGAGGATTTGTATTACCAACATTCAGTAGAAATAGAACTCCTACTGGAGCGATTGGCCCAATAAATTTTCTACTCCAGCAAGCGATTGCTGCGCAATTTTTCCATCAATTTTTGCGGGGTGAAGGGTTTGGTGATGTAGTCGGTGCAGCCGCCGTTGTAGAAGGCTTCCACAATGTCCGCCGGGGCGTCCAGAGCGGACACCATGATGATGATCACCTCATTTGCTGGACGTACATCATGATCCTCTTCAATGCGGCGAATGCGCTTCACCGCCTCCTGGCCGCTCATCTCCGGCATCATGATGTCCATCAGCACCAAGTCATAGGGAACCCCATCCAGCAGTTCAGCCTCAAAAATATCCACTGCCTCCGCGCCGTTGGCCACCATATCGCATTCCCCATAAGGTTCCAAAATTTCCTTGAGGAGGATACGGTTATTGAGTTCATCATCGGCGATCAAAATTTTCATGGGTGTTCCATCGATTTTGGAAAAGAGAAAATTGCTGGCAGGGACCAACCCTGTCGTCCATCTGGAATGAAAGAGAATTCTTGCGGCATTGTCAAGAAACTTTAGGTAAATGGTGCCGATTGCAACCAGTGGAGCCAACATTGACGCAATCTTTGCTCCCAATCACGGGTAAAGCGGGGGGCGTCGCAGGCGGGAGACTGGGCCATCTGCCCCCGCAACGATTGGCGTAAATGGGCCAGGCGGGGGATGTGCTCCTGCCAATATTCACCAATGGCCAGATAGCCCTCCGGTGCGTCGGCCACAAACTGGGGCAGGCCCACCGCATTGAGATGGCTCAAGGAGTGGCGGGACGCAAAACTGATGCCCGGCAGGGTGATCACCGGTACACCCATCCACAAACTTTCCAAGGTGGTCAAACCACCGCTGTAGGGAAAGGGATCCAGTGCCAGATCAATGGTATTATACCAGGCCAGCAACTCGGCTGCCGGGGAGGAACCTTGTAAATCAATCCGCTCCTCACCAATCCCCTGCTGACGGAAAAAGGCGAGGGCACGCTGGCGCAAATCCCCATCCGCCAAAGATTTGGTCTTCAGGGAAAGGCGGGAGGTGGGCACACGGTGCAACAATTTGGCCCACAAGGCCAACACCTTTTGGTTAATCTTGGCCCAATTGTTGGCACAGCCAAAGGTGAGATAACCGTTTTGCAAAGCGGGTAACGGGGCCACCTCCGGGGCAAAATCCGGGGGACGATAGCACACATAACCGTTGGGCATGAAGAGGGGTTTTTCCACCAAGGGATAGGGGGAGGGGGTGGGGGTCTCCCAACGGTCGGTGATGAGATAATCCATGGCGGACAGGCCGGTGGTGTTGACATAGCCCATCCAGCTCATTTGAATGGGGGCGGGCTTGCGGGCCATCACCAGCAGACTGTTCTTGCCCGTATGTCCCGCCAATTCAATGAGAATGTCCACTTGATCCTGGCGAATGATTTGGGCCACCTCGCCATCCGACTTGCCATGCACATCCCGCCACACCTCCACCGTGGCTTGCATACGGCGGGAAAAATCGTCGGGTTGATGGTGGGTGGAATAACAATGGATCACGGTCTGGCGGGGATCATGGTTGGCCAACACCCCTTCCAGAAAATAGCCCACCGGGTGGCGGTGCAAATCAGGAGAGATAAAACCCACCTTCAAAGGACGCTCCGGGTTGCGGTCCCAATGGGCAAAGCCCTGTCGTTCCGTCATTAATGGCCGTTCATGGCGTTCGGCCCACTGCACATGGTCGGCAAAGACCTGGCGGGGTTCATACTCCGGGTGGTAGTGCCAGGCCAGCAACAAGGTGGAGTGGGCGATGGCAAAATCTTGTTTGATCTGGATGGCCTGGCGAAAATGATGCAACGCCTCCTGGGGTTGGGCGCAATAGAGCAGCACATTGCCCAAATTATTCCAGGCGTTGGCAAAGGTGTTGTCCAGTTGCAACGCCTGGCGAAAGGCGGCAATGGCCTCCATCATTCTGCCCCGATCATGCAGCACGTTGCCCAAATTATTAAAGGCTTGCGCCGAATCCGGTTTGAGGGCCAGGGCGTTGCGACAGGCTTTTTCCGCCTGCTCCGGCTGACTGAGCTGCAAAAAGGCGTCTCCCAGATTGGCATGGGCCTCTGCCAGACGGGGATTGATGGTCACTGCCTTGTGATACCACTCCACCGCCTGAATGATTTCCCCCCGCTCCTGCAAGGCCACCCCCAGCATGTTGGC
Source organism: Magnetococcales bacterium (assembly GCA_015233935.1). Lineage (GTDB taxonomy): Bacteria > Pseudomonadota > Magnetococcia > Magnetococcales > JADFXB01 > JADFXB01. Next base: position 4,075 of record JADFXB010000045.1, read on the forward strand.
GGCCTCTGCCGAGTTGGGGAGCAGACGGGCGGCATTGTTCAAGGCCACCAGGGCTTCCTGGGGACGGTTCAACTTGCGCAGGGCACTACCCAAGGCCGACCAGCCATCGCCAAAGTTGGGATTGAGGGTGACCGATTTGTGAAAGACCACGGCGGCCTCTTTGGGATGATCCAAATCCAGCAAGGCCAGTCCCAAATTAAAGGGGTAGGCGAAAAATTGCGGGCGTGCCTGCATGGCCCGAATGGCCAACACCCGCGCCTCTTCTGCCCGTCCCTCCGCACGGGCCATCACCCCCAACAGGTTGAGGGCGTCCGCATGGTTGGGGGTATGTTTCAGGATGGCCTGGCAATGTTGTCTGGCCGCTTGCAGGTTGCCCGCCCGATAAAGGGCGAGGATACGGGAAAAATCCATCATGATTGGCACCACTCCCGCCAAATTTTTCGTAACAGAGATTCTAAATTTTGAGTGAATTCTACCCCGTTGCACAAGGGAGAGGCTGCCATCCTGGCCCGCAATTGACCCCGCAAGGTAGCAAGGGCCGAGGGCTGATTGCTCCAGGCCAGGGCCAAGTGTTTATAATGATCCCGATTGTTGGCAATAAATTCCGGGATTCCCACCTGGGTTAAATGGCTCATGCTGCGGCGTGAGGCGAAGGATTCCCCCGGCAGGGTGATCACCGGTACTCCCATCCACAAACTTTCCAGGGTGGTGAGGTTGCCGCTGTAGGGGAAGGGATCCAGGGCGATATCGATGGTCTGATACCAGGCCAGCAACTCCACCGCTGGAGAATAAGGTTGCAAATCCAACCGTCTGGCAGGAATGCTGCGGCTGGCAAAAAAATTTTTCACCCGATTGCACAATTCACCATCCGCCAACGCCCTGGTTTTAAGGGAAAGGCGGGCAGTAGGCACCAAATGCAATATTTCTGCCCACAAAGAGAGAACCTCTTCATTGATTTTGCTCAAGTTATTGGCACAGCCAAAGGTGATGTGACCCTGGGAGGCGGCTGGCAGGGTGGAGACAGGCGGGGCAAAATCGGGAGGCTGGTAACACAGGTGACCATCTGGCAAGAACAGGGGCTTTTCCACCATGGGTTGGGGGTGCTCCATGGGGGTGGCAACCCCATCGGTGAGCCAATAATCCATGGTGGGCAACCCGGTGGAGTGGACGGTGCCCAGCCAGGTGATCTGAACAGGGGCGGGCTTGCGGGCAAAGGCCAGCAGGCTGTGGCCAACGGCATGGCCGGAGAGATCCACAAGAATATCAATCTCATCCTGTTGCACCGCCGTGACCAACACATCATCCCGCCCTGGGGGAATATCCCGCCAACCTGCCGCACTGGTTTTCAGCAGGTTGGTCAGGGAGTCGGCCTGGGGGTTGGTGCTGTAACAAATGGGCAAAAACGCCCCTTTCCCATGATTTTTCAATACCGGTGCCAAACAATAACCCACCAGGGAGCGGTGCAAATCGGGGGAGACATAACCAATACGCAAGGGACGATCTGGATCCTTTTTTTGGGAAAACGCCCCCGCAACCGGAACCAGGTTGCCAGCATGCCGACCATGCCACTTGACATGCTCATCCAGCAGGGTTTTTGGAACCACCCCTGGCAAATAATGGTGGGCCATCAGCCAGGCGGAATGGGCCTGCCAAAAGTCGGGCTTGTGGGTGAACGCCTGTTGAAAACTGGTGAGAGCCTGAGAAATACGGCCCAAGGAGAAGGCCACCTTGCCCTGATTGTTCCAGGCGTGGACCAATGTTGCATCCAGCCGGGTGGCGGTGGTAAACATTAACAGGGCATCAGAAAGGCGCAGTTTGGCCTGTAAGACGTTGCCCATATTGTTAAAGGCTTGCGGACTTTTGGGATTGTGCAACAACGCCTGGCGACAAGCCTCTTCCGCTTCCACCAATCGGTTCAATTTAAACAGGGCATCCCCCAGGTTGGAATAGCCGTCGGCAAAGGTTTTTTTCAGGGCAATCGCCTTGCGATACCAGAGGATGGCCTCTTCCAGGCGGTTCATTTCATGGAGAACCACCCCGCACATATTGCTGTTTTCTACCGATTTGGGCTGGATGGAGCACACCCTTTCAAAGGCTTGCAGGGCTTCAGGCAGGCGTCCCAGTTTGCGAAAGGCACTTCCCAGAGCGGCCAGGGAGTCCACAAAGTTGGGATTCAGGCGAACCGCCTCCTGCAAGACCGGAATGGCCTTTTCCGGTTTGCCCACATCCAGATAAGCCAGACCCAGGTTGAAGTGGTAGGCAAAAAAATGGGGCTTCACCTTGACCGCCCGACCAGCCAGTTCCACCCCGGCGGCCCCTCGTCCGCTGGTGCGGGCGATGACCGCCATCATGTTCAGGGTATCCGCATGTTGGGATTGAATCATTAAAATTTCCCAACACAATTGCTCCGCTCGTTCGTTATCCCCCTGCCGATAGGCCAGCAAGGCTTGTTCATAACGCTCCTTGACCGTGGTGGGTTCGCTGGCAGTTTTGGGAGAGAGGGGCATGGGCACCGGTTCCTGATCTGACAATGGGAGATCGATCTCACGGGTCAATATAGCAGAAACATGGACGGGATACAGCCTTTGCCGGGGGGAAGAAGCAGAGAGGGACCGCTCTGGGGATGAGCGGTCCCTCGAAGCCACCTGGAACGATTGGAGGTGTTGTGAAAGGCTGGGAGACCCCTGTCACGCTACCAACCTGGGGGGGGTATCATTCCATTCAGGCGGCATTGGAGATTTTTAAGAGCTGGGCATTTTGCTTTAAATGCTCCAGCAAATCTTTTTCCTCTTCATTCAAGGTATTAAACAGGGCGCAGGCATCATAAGCATAGCCCATTTGTACCAAAGTATAGATCACCGATCCGGTGACATGAAATTGCATATGGGTGCTATCCAGCAATTTCAGGCCAAACTCGTTCAAAAAGTAGAGAGAGGGGTTTGAAAGGGCGTACTCGATACGCTTGCCGGTGGGGCATCCTGCATGGGAGAGGGACTCTTCCAACTCCCGATCCGGGGCCGAGCCGTCATAGCGCAGAATTTTTTCTTTCCAATCTGCCACATCCTTGCGCAACCTATCCCAGGGAATAAAATCGAAGGGACTCTTTTGGTTGAAGGTTTGCAAGGCACTGCTGGATTTTGCAAGCTGGTTGTAGGTTTTGCCAAAATGGTCAAGGAATGCCTGGTGTTGCTTTTCCAACTGGTTAACCCGCTCAACAATCTGCTCTTTCAGGCGATAGAGTTCCAGACTGTTCAAACCCTTGCGCCGCAACTGACAAGCCAACTGGGCTTCCACATGGGTGATGGCGTGGAGATGTTTGTGATTGGTCTCCATGGCCAGCAATTCGGCATCGTTACAGTTGAACCACAGGTGGTTTTTCTCTTCATACAGCCATTGCCCTATGGGACATTGGCGATAATTGCTTAAGGCCCGAATCTCCTCGTTATGGAAGTTGCCACTTTCCATGTTCTCTTCCATAAACCGCTTGAACTGGGTAAACCACAAGCTATGCTGGCTTTCCAGATCGGCAAATTGGGTGGCCTTGGCAGGAGGAGCCTCCTTTTTGGGGGCTGCATGATCCCGTAACAGAGCCAGTGCCTTACCAATATGGGAGATGGCCTGTTCCAGGGCGACCCGTGTTCCATGCCGATTGTTTGCCTCCAACGCCACCGACATGCGGGCCAGGCTGCATATTTCGCTGTGGAGTTTTTCCAACGCCGCAGAATGACCAGGGGCCAGACCCAATGTGTTATAAGGCAGGGCATCCGGGAAGAGCACCACCTTGTTGGCTTCAAAAAAAGGCTTACCCTCATCCATGAAGGAAACAAGCTTATCCTTCAACCAGACATACCATTTTTCCACCAGATCCAAGGTTAGGGTGGGCACCAAAAACATGTCCAACTTTGGAAATGTGGGGGCAACAAAACGAACTCCAATGGGAACCTTCAACATTGGAAAATTTCCTGCTCTTTTCTGCTCTGATGGATGCATGAGATGATTATCCGAGGACTCCAAAACAACCTCCCTGTTGGTTTAGAATTCTAACCGATTATGATTGCAAAGAAAAATCAGGAAAAAGTACCGTAACTCTGGTGCAACTCCGTACTCATGGGGGTGGTTTTACCTATGGTTGTAGGTGGAAACCCTTACTTTTCAAGAGTGGAATTCTCTTCAATCATGCGTATAAACAATTGCATCAACTGGGGATCCCACTGGCCTGAATTCCATTCCTTGGCAAGGATGGCGAGTGCCTTTTCCTTTGGCATGCCTTTGCGGTAGACCCGGTCGCCGGTCATGGCGTCCCAGGTATCAGCGATGGAGACAATACGGGCCAACAAGGGAATTTGTTCTCCTTGCAGACCGTCCGGGTAGCCTTTGCCATCCCACCGTTCGTGGTGCCAGGCTGCTATTTCAAGAAATTCATGAAAACGATGCAGCGGGCGCATAATGGTTGCCGTGTAGGTGGCATGGGTTTTCATGATGGAAAATTCTTCATCGGTCAAGGGAGCCGGTTTGTTGAGGATGGCATCGGAAATACCGATCTTCCCCAAATCATGCATGAGGGCACCCTTCTGCAAAACATTTAATTTTTCTTTGGGCATGCCCATATGTCTGCCCAACATGACTGCATATTTGGACACCCGCGCCGAATGGCTTTGGGTATAGGCATCTTTGGCTTCCAGGGCCTTGCTGAGGGATTGGAGGGTTTGTAAATAATTCTCCTCCTGCTCACGCATCAAGCGTTCAATATTATCAGCCATGCTGTTGATTGCAAGCCCTAATTGTCCCACTTCATCTTTTGGTAAGGGGGCTGGAATGCGCTGCTCCATGGCTCCCGCACCAAAGGCACGCATGGTTTCTGCAAACTGGTAGATATGCCGCAAAATCAACCGATGGATCAAGCCCCAAACCAGGAGAAAGACCAACAAGGCGGTTGAAGTTGACAACAGAAAAATTTGTTTTTCGTAGGAATCATCGTTGGAGCGAATGAGGTCCAGGAGTTCTCCCATATCCAGTTCGGCTTCCAGGCCGGCATTGTACTCTGTGCTTGCCAGACGCACGGGAATGATCACATCGATGGTGGGATGGTTGTTGCTTCCACCATTGGTTTTTCCCTTTATTTCCATGGAAATTTGCGGCTTTCCTTGGCGAATCACTCGGCCATACACCCCCTCCATGGGTTTGTCTGCATGGGTGCCTTCCTGGGAGTGGCTGATGACTTTACCTGTTTTGGAATAAAGATAAATTTCTAAAGGTGAGAAATATAAAAATTCATGCCGCTCTTCTGCCATCCCTGCCAGGATGATTTGCCGATATTGTTCGCCGGTTGTTTCGGCAGGCATCCGCTCCATTTGCAGGGAAAGTCCCAGCAGATAGCTTTGTGCCTGTTTGGTCACCTGTTCCATCATGGCCTTTTCCAACTGCTCTTCTGAAATGGCCATAATTAAATAAACGTTGAGGACAAACCCCAACAGGATACCAGCGATGATTTTGTGGGTGACAGACAGGCGGGGAAAATGAAACATAGTGTTCCTGGCAAGCAGGTTGTGACAAAGTCCAAATCTTTCATGAATCTACTATAGCTTATTTTATCACAGCAAATCAATTTCCCGTTGGCAAAATGGAAAATTACTTGCAAAAGGTGTCTGAAGTTCCTGGTCCTGGACGAAGATGGCGGTTACAATGTCATCCGCTTTTTTGGCAATGCAAGGTTTTACAAGCCGATTCTGTTGAATTTAATGGCTCACGAATCCATCTTGTACGGCATAGTCCGACATCCAGCCAGTCAGGAGTGTATCATGTCTCAGGAAAAAGGTGCGACCAAGGTTAAAGAAGAAAAGGCCGTCAAGGCTGAAAAAGCTGAAAAAACCGAAGCTGCCAAACCCCCCTTTGAGGAGTTGGTGAAAGGTCGTGAGGAGGAGATCATCAAATTGCTCAAGGAGAAAGACTATCTGGATGTCTTGACTCCTTTGCAGCAGGAATTGGTCAAGTGTCAGTTGTGGATCCGGGATAATGGCATCAAGGTTTTGGCCATTTTTGAGGGACGGGATGCGGCTGGCAAGGGAAGTGCCATCAAGCGTTTCACCGAATTTCTCAATCCCCGTCTCTGCAAAGTGATCGCCCTTGACAAACCCACCGATCAAGAGCGTGGCCAATGGTATTTCCAACGCTACGTGAAAAATCTTCCCAGCAAGGGTGAGATGATGCTGTTCGACCGCAGTTGGTACAACCGGGCGGGTGTGGAGCGGGTTATGGGCTTTTGCACCGAACAGCAAGTGAAAGATTTCTACCGGGATCTGCCCGAATTCGAGCGCATGATCGTCAATTCCGGCATCCATCTCATCAAATTCTGGTTCAGTGCCAGCCGCAAGTCTCAAGAGAAGCGTTTCTCCTCCCGTGAGACCGATCCCTTGAAAGTCTGGAAGTTAAGCCCGGTGGACAAGGAAGCCCAGGATATGTGGGATAAATATTCCGATGCCCGGGATGATATGCTCAAGCGTACCTCCACCGACTATGCCCCCTGGACGGTGATCAAGTCCGACGACAAAAAACTCTCCCGCATCAACTCCATCCGCTATTTCCTCAGCCAGTTCCCCTATACCGGCAAACGGGAAGAGCTGTTGAAGATTGACCCGGAAATTGTCATCACCATCGAAGAAGAGCTGAAGCGTCGCTAATTTTGTTGGATGGCTGCCGTTTTCCCTGCACAAGGGAAAACGGCAGCATACCTCCCTCCTGTTGTCACCTTCCCAAGCAAAATCACCACCTTTTTCTAGCGGCAGAGGATTCCCTCATGTATCCATCCCGGAATAGTGGTTGATCTGGTTGTTGGGCCTATGACAAGGATACCCGTCTTGGGACCGAAACATAGGCCCACCCCTAAAGGTGGAACCTAATTTTCCTGGAAAAAGATATAACGATTGCGCCCCTGCTGCTTGGCCTGATACATGGCCTGGTCGGCGCGTACCAGGAGTAATTCACACTCCTTGCCATGGCGGGGAAAGAGACTGATGCCAATGCTGACTCCAATGTGACACGCCTGGCCTTGATAGACGAAGGGGTGGGATAGCTCTTCGATAATTTTACCGGCAACGATTGCCGGGTCTTGGTCATTCTCCAGGTTGGCGGCCACCAGAATAAATTCATCCCCACCCAGACGGGCCATGGTGTCGGAACGGCGGGTCTGTTGTTGAATACGACGAATCGCCTCCTGCAACACCCAGTCCCCCGCATCATGCCCTAACTGATCGTTCACCTCCTTGAAATGGTCCAGATCCAGATAAAGGACCGCCAGCAGGCGACCATCCCGTTCAGCGTAGGCAATGGCCTTGGTTAAGTGCTCGCTCAACAGACGGCGGTTGGCAAGCCCGGTCAAGGGATCGTGTCCCGCCATGTGTTTCAGTAATTGCTCCGTCTCTTTGCGGTGGGTAATGTCCAAACCAGCCCCGATCACATGGCGGACACTGCCATCCTGGTTCAGGGTGGTGGCCATGTGCCATTCGATGAGACATTGTTCGCTGGGAAGACACATCCAACTGTGTTCCAGGGTGCGGGTTTCCTGGCTGCTGGGGTGCAAATTGGCAAAAAAGTTTTGCAACTCCTCCTGTTGCTCCGGCACCACGGGAAACTCCCACAAACGGCGTCCCAAGACATCCAACTCTTGCATCCCGGTCAGTTCCTGGCAGGCCCGATTGAAAAGAACCAACCTGCCTTCCGGATCGCTCACCGTAACCAGGGCAGGGGCGGTGCGCAGCACGGTGGCGGTAAACTCTTTTTCCTGGCTCAATCGCTGTTCGGTCTCCCGCAATTCGATCAATCCTGCCAGCACGTTGGCAACCGTGGTCAAAAAGGCCTCTTCTTCCGGGTTGGGGTGGTGGTTGTCCAGCAAATACAGGTTCAACACCCCTTTCAAATGGGTGGCGGAAAGAATGGGCACACAATAATGACCATGGGGTTGGATGTCTGGATAGTGAATGGCATGGTCATCATCCAACTGCCTTTTGAAAAGGATCTGACGACTCTCTGCCGCTTGCCCGCACAGACACTGGCCCACAGCCACCCGTTGGCAGGTGGTCAAAACCCCAGGGGAGATGCCACGGTGGGCTTGCAGGATCAACTCCTGCCTGTTCATATCTGCCAGGAAGATGGTCCCTCTACGTTGGATGGCCAGCCATGGCACGGTCAAAATAATTTCCAGGGCCACTTCCAGTTGATAGGTCAGGGAGAGGGGTTCCATGCCGGTTTCCAGCAAGGCACTAATGGCGATGCGAGATTGCATGGCCCGTTCCTCCCGTTTTTCCGCCAGATAACTTTCCGTGCTGTCGGAAAAACGCCAGATGCAGCCACACAGGCTGCCATCACACTTCAAGGGGAAGGTATACCAGGTGAAAACACGTCCATCATGAAAGCGCAGAGTATGGATGGAAGCCGTCTCAAAGCCCCGCAACACCGCTGCAATCAGGTGGTCCGCATTTTTTAACGTACCAATCATGGTGGGGAGTAATTTTTCTTCCAGCGACCAGGAAAGCCAGTCGGCGGGCAACTGCCACAAAGAGACAAAGGGGGCGTTGGCCACCACGATTTGACCATTGGTATCAATCACCAACAGACCGTCATGGATGGATTCCACCGTATTACGCAGGAAAAATTCATTCTTGAGAATGCTTTCCTCCAATTGTCGCCGTGCGCTGATATCCTGCATGGTTCCAACGATATGAGTGGGTTCCCCAGCGATTTCGCAAACCTTTCGCCCTCGCATATGGATGGTGCGGGTGCCCTCTTCATGCAGAAGACGCAATTCCAGATCAAAATGGTTGTCTACCGTGTGCAGCAGGTTTTCCAGGGCACGATCAAACAGGGGACGATCTTCGGGTAAAATTTGGCGGGTAAAGTGCTCCAGCGGCATGCCTTCTTCACCCATATCGTTGCCTACCAGGGGCCGAATGGCCTGGGAGCAGGTTAGCAGGCCGCTCTCAACCGTCCATTGCCAGTTGCCCAGTTGGGCAATTTCCTGGGCCTTGGCCAATCTTCTTTCGCTGGTTTGCAGTTTGTTGGCGGCAGCGGAAAAATCAGCCGCCACTTCCTCCAGTTTACGATACAAGAGGGTACCCAGCAAAATGGCCAAAAAGACCAACACGCCGGTCATCACCAAGTGGTGCAAGGAGATCAACTGGTCAATCTGGGCATAGTGGCGATGAACCATGATCCTGGCCACCGCCTCTCCCGCCGAATTGCGCACCGGTACAGAGAAAAAATATTGGGTATCCTTGCCGCGAATTACATGGATGGTCTCTTCCAGTTTTTCTTTCATCCATGTCTGGCTGGCCACATATTCTTGCAGACCCACCGGCATGGCCGTTGCGTGAGATCCCAGGAGCATCAGGGGTCCGTAATGGTCCCAATCCGATGAAATACCTAATAATTCCAGACTTGTTTGGGTGCTGGAGCGGTCAAAATATTTTTTCTCCACCATGGAGTACATTTCCAGATTATTCTGCTGGCTGATTTCATAAACCAAGTGGGTGAATTCTTTGCCTATCTCCAGAAATCCCAATAATTTTCCTTCGTGAAACCAAGGCAACACCCCCCGCATGGTCAAGGTTCCCACCCGTCCGATTTCGGTGCCAAAGGCATAGTTGAGGGTGGATTTGGCCTGGGCCAACAGGGGACGGTCGATGACATCATCGTAAAGAGCAGGATTGTGAACGCGCAGAAAGTTGGTAGAATTGCTACGATGAAAATACAAATGGGTGATTCTTTGTTCCCGGAAGGCGTTGAGTATTTCTTCACTTTTGGCCAGCAGGGCGGGGCGGTCTTGGTCGATGAATAATTTATATAAATTTTCATCTTTGGACAGGAGGGTCAAATAATTTTTGAAAATTAAATGTTCTTTTTCAAGTAAAAAGTTAATATCCTTTCCCACATCCAACACATCTTGGGAAATCATGAAATGATTCAACCGCCGGTCCAGCCACCAGTTGGCAACCAGCAGGAGAGAGATAAACAGGCTAAGGCCAATCAACAGGGGTAAAAAGATTGCCTTATGGATCGAGAAGGGGCGAGTCAGTGGATCATCCACCTTTTTGGCCACCCACATTGCGTGTCTCCCAGCAGGATGGATGACATTAAACTCCTGTCGAGTAAAATTTCATACTTAACCTTCAGTAGAATATTCTAATCCATTTATGAAAGCTTGCAAATTATTTTGTCACGGAAGTATAGAATTTTTTTCCATTTCATTCTTACCTGTTGGGGGAGAGCGTGAAGTTTCCTTATAATTTGAGATATAGCTTTTGCTGGAAACGGTTATTTTTAAAGTTTCTTCCCGGTCTGTCATTTGCTACCATAAAAGGTTGAAACTGTCTGTTGGCGGGGTATTATCTTGCATGATTGATAAGGAGTGGAAAAGGTGTGGAAACAAGTGATTCTCCTGGCTGCCCTGTTGCAGCCCCTGTCTGGTTTGACCGACACAGCCACCCCGGCCAATCCTCCAAACTTTTTGCAAAAAGCCATACCGGCTAAACGGGTCCACCAGTCGGAGCTGGCAGGACGTTGGTATCCCAAGGAGGCCAACGAAATTACCGCCATGATCGACCGCTTTTTTGTGGTGACCGGGCCATCCGCCCTCCCCAAAGAGAGTGCCCCGGTGCGGGCCATTCTGGTTCCCCATGCCGGTTATACCTTTAGCGGCCAAACCGCTGCTTTTGCCTATAAAACCTTGCAAGGGCGTACCTTCAAGCGGGTGGTGGTGCTGGGAACCGCCCACCGGTTGAGCTTTGGCGGACTTGCTTTGACCGATGTCACCCATTTTGCCACCCCTCTGGGGGAGATTCCCCTGGATACGGCAGCCATTGACCAATTATCGGCCAATACATTGGCCAACTACATCCCCCGTGCCTTTAAAGGTGAGCACTCGGTGGATGTGCAACTGCCTTTATTGCAAAAAAGCCTCTCCTCCCCCTGGAGTCTGGTGCCTGTTCTGGTGGGACAAATGGATATGGAGGGTTTCAAAAAGGCGGCTGACCTGATTCGTCCTCTTTTGGATCATCAAACCCTGTTGGTCATCTCTGGTGATTTCATCCATTACGGTCCCAATTATCAATTTGTCCCCTTCCCGCCGGATGCCAAGGTGGCAGCCAATATTCGCCAGTTGGATATGGAATCCTGGGAGCGGGTGCAACAGCGGGATTTGGAAGGATTAATCACCATTACCGAGAAAAAACGGCTCAACTCCTGTGCCTTTGGTCCCCTGTCCACCTTCATTCCCCTGCTGCCCAAGGATGGACGGGCCATCCTGGTGCGTTATGATACCTCTGGGGCCTTGAGTGGCAATTATACCAATTCGGTCAGTTATCTGGCCTCGGTGTTCACCAGTCCCGATCCGGTCTACGTCAAACCCAAACGGGAGGATATGACCCAGGACCATTTTCAACTGTTGCACAAACTGGCAGGCCGGGCCATGGTGGCGGCCTTGCAGGAGGGGGCCGACAAGGTGAACGTGGATGCCCTGGTCAAGGATGTATCCATGCCCCTCACCCTCAAGGAGTTGGGTGGGGCCTTCGTCCTCTTGAAAAAAGAGGGTGAGTTGCGGGGCAGTATGGGAACCGGTGTGGCCAAGACCCCCATCTACCAGTCGGTGATTGAAAATGCGGTGCGGGCTGCCCTTTTCGACAGCCGCTTCCAACCGGTGGAAAAGGATGAATTGGACAAACTGGAAATCACCATTCAGGTGTTGGATCCACCCCGTCTGATTGTCTCCCTGGAAGAGATTGAATTGGGACGCCATGGCATCTTGTTGAGCAAGGGAGAAAATCAGGCCCTCTTCCTGCCGGAAGTAGCAGTGGAACAAAAATGGACCCTGGAGGAAACCTTGAGCCAACTGGCCAAACGGGCCGGTCTTCCAGAAGATGGCTGGTTGCAGGGAGCCTCGGTGCAAATTTTCACCAGTCGCATCTACTCCGCCCCCTTCAAGTCGGAATGAACGGGTGTTTAACCTGTTGGGGAGAAAAAGGGGGCAAGGTTCGGTAGGGCTTGCCTTCGCCCCCCATGGGGTGGCCATGGCCTGGCTGAAGCGGGGGGCGCAGGGAGAACCTCTGTTGCAGGCCATGGAATTTGCCAGTTCCACCGATGAAATGGCCTCCTGGGTTAGCCGTTGGAAGTTGCAGCGGCTGCCTGTGGTAGCGGTAGTCCATCCTGCAACCTATCCTTTGTTGGCCATCACCCCACCTGCCGAAATTCTCCCCGATGAGTGGGCTGACCACTGCCGCTGGGCCATCGCCAACCGTTTGGATTTTCCCGTGGAAGAGTCGGTGGTGGATTTATTTGCATCCCCTCTGGTTGCCCATTCCCCCATGCTCTATGTGGCCGCTTGTCGCCGCTCCCAGGTGTTGGAATGTCTGGAACTTTGCCAACGCCATCGCCTTTTTCTGCAAGCCGTGGGTATTTGGGAGCTGGCCTTGGTGGGGCTGGCCCAGTTGTTGAATCCAGCCCAGCAGCCCATGGGAATTCTATATCTGGACCAGCAGGTGACCTTGTTATTGATCATCGAGGATGGCTTGGTGCAACTGGTGCGGCGATTGATTCCCGGTCTGCCAATTGCCGGGGTGGAAGAAGAACTCTTGCGGGAGATAAAGCGGGGGGTGGAATTTTTTGAGGAGAAGAGCCATCCGCGCCGCCTCTCTCGTGTGCTGTTACTCTCCCCCTTTTGGAACCTGACGGATTTTCAAAATAAATTGGACCACGATCTCCGAATACCGGTGGTCACCTGGCCGGAGGTGGCATGCTCCTTGTCTCCCATGGCGGATCAACGTCTTATGATAAGTTGTCTGCCCGCCATCGGTGCGGCTTGGCGGCGGGAGATGGCCTCATGATGCGCCAGGATGTCAATTTTTTACAGCCGGATTTGCGGCCTATTGTCACCCCATGGCGGTGGGGGTTGGCGGCTGGGGCTGTCTTTTTGCTGGCAGCCATCCTGTTTCTTTATCACATGGAAGGGGAAGTGGAAAGGTTACAGCAGCAGGTGGCCCTCCTCAACCAACAAGTGATGGCTGGCAAGAAAAAGGTGCAGGGCATCAAAAATTCCCCTCTGGTGGAGGCCGTTGCCCTCAATGGTAAAACAATGGAAACCTTCCATGCCATCGCCAACCATACCATGGCCGGTGTATGGCTGACCCGCATGCAGGTAAAGGCGGGACGGGTTACCCTGGAAGGACGCGCCACCCAAACCAGCAAGCCCTTGGACTATGTGCGTACCTTGGGGGAAAAGTCTGTTTTTGCCCGTGGCTGGCGGTTTTCATCGGTGGCGGTTTCCCCAGCAACCGACGATAAAAACAGCTTCAACTTTCAGGTGACCGGGGAGAGAGTGCCATGAAAGCCATCGCGCAATTTCCCCTCTCCATATCCACTCGGGAAAAATGGCTGGCAGGCTGGATTGTCTTTTTATTGCTTCTGTGGGGGCTGGATGGCCGCTACCGGGCATTATCAGAACAACGCCAGTCTTTGGAGCAGCAGGCCAGTCTGTTGCGCACCAGTCTGCAACAAATTCGCCAAATTCCGCTGCCGGAGCTTCCAGCTCCAAGTGCCGGTGACCCCATGCCCTTGTTGCTGGCCCCTCCTCATTTGCGTTTGCAAAGCCTGTCGGTGGAAAAAGGCAAACCGACAGAACAGGAGGTGGTAACCCTGGTGATGACCGGCAAATTTGCCGATTTTAAAAATTTTTTACACAAGCTGATGGAAACGGGTAGCGACTGGACCCTGTTGGAGGTGGATTATCGGGTCAAAACCCATCCCCAGGCAGAAATTCGTCTGCGCCTGCAAAAGCCTCTTTCATCTTCATAAATTCGGCAGAAAGAGGGTAAATTCGGCTCCCCCCTGGGGACGATTACCCGCCTGTTGACCCCAACCGTTCAGTTGACAGACTGACCGTACAATGGTCAACCCCAATCCCCGTCCGCCCGCTCCGGTGGCGGTGCGGGAGCTTTCGGTCAACAGTTCAAAAATGCTCTCTTCCTCTCCCGCCGGGATGCCGGGTCCCTGGTCCAACACCTGGATAAGGCATCCCTTCTCTTCCTGACGCACCACCAACTCCACCACTCCTTGAGAAGGGGTGAAACGGCGGGCATTCTCCAGCAATTGTTCCACTGCCATACACAGTTGGTCTTCATCAAAAGAGGCTGTCACTTCCCCATTCTGACGATAGTGCACCTCTTTTTGTTCTGCCAAAAAGCGGGGACGCATCCTCTCCAACAGGGCAAGAAGGGGGGATTCGGGGGATTCCTGGCGCACCTGCCGCTGGACATTGCCCATTTCCAGGCGGGCCAGGGTTTCTATTTGTTCCACAAAGTGCAGAAAGGTGGATTGGGTTTCATCCATGAGGGTGAAAAGCCGGTTGGCCTTTTCCATCTCTCCTTTGGCAACGGCTTGCCGCACCAGGGGCAGCAATCCCAAGGCACCGGATAGGGGAGAGCGCAAATTGTGGCTTAAGTTGGACAACAAACGGTGGGAACGCTTGGTCATCTCTTGCGCCGCTGCCTGGGCTGCCTCCGCCTTTTGTGCCCGTTTGAACAGGGCATGGTGTTGCATGGCGGTGCGTACCCGTAATTCCAGAATTTCGGGATGAAAGGGTTTTTCCACAAAATCCGCACCACCCCGACGCATGAATTCGGTGGCCAGGGGAATGCTGCCATGGGCGGTGATCATGATGATGGGGATCTGGGGGATGATCTTTTTCAGCTCCTCAAAGGTTTCCAGACCATCCATATCCGGCATCGTCTGGTCCAGCAGGATAACATCCAGATCATCCCCCTGTTGTTGGGCCAGGGTAAGGGCTTCGGCACCATTTTTTGCTTCTATGATTGCATGGTCGAACATTTCGAAAATTGTTCTGACCATGGTGCGAATGCTGGTGGTATCATCCACAATCAACAGTTTCATGGTGCTGCTTTTACCTTACCTGTTAGATAGAAACTATTTTGATTACTCAACAGTTGGAAGAGTCCTTCTTGTTGGCACAGCGGTAAGCAAATTGGGTTTTGGTTGCAGCTTTATCGGTGCTAACCCACATCCCTGGACACTGCATGGCCTTGAAAAAGGCGTAAGCACGACGTGCAGTTTTGCGAGGGATGCCGCCCTTGCTCAAATCGTGGGTGAAGGAGAATTCTGCCACCACCAACTTTTTGTTCCGATACCAAAAATTAAAGCCTGCCTCCACATCTTTAAGACCACGGCCAAAGTCAATCATCAAAGCCTTTTTATAGGCTACTTCTTTGGCATCGAAGTCACAAGCCTTCTTTAATTTTTTCTTGTTGGGGACATCAGATAACTCTTTGAGACCCTTGGGGAAAATTTTCCGTAATTGTTTCATGTTTTTGGGTACGTCAGACCGGGACAATTTTTCAATTGTGCCGGAACGGGAAAACTTGATTTCAAAGGGGGGCACCACATCCTGTTCATATTTGCAGTTGGAGTGTTTAGTGGTGTATTTTAAATTAACACCGTTGACCACTGCAGGATCCGGGTGCCGATATTTTACATTGAATTCTACTTCTCCAAGTTTGCCTTTCTTTTTCTCCTGGCGGACACGCAGGCTGTAGTCATTGTTATAACAGTCAAATTTCTTGGTATCTAAATACCAAACCTTTTGAGTTGTCTTTTCAATATTGCCTTTCCTGACTTTGACCTTTTTAAGGGGCTTCTTTTTTGCAATGGCCTTAATTTTTTTATTATATTTTTCCATCCCTTTCTGGACATCATTCATAAAGGGATCTACCCATAAAACCACCTTGTCCTCACGGCGATCTTGGCGGCAAGATGAACATTTTTTATCGGTTGGCATGATCAGCTCCTATTCAAGGCAGGGGAAAATATAGAGAGTTGTTTTTATAAACCAGACAGAAGCCGTTTGCAATACACTTTATCCCGCCAAGGGGGGGGAGGCGGTTTCCGGGGTGTGACGATCCCCCTGGGGAAGGGTTTGCCATACCGCAGCCCGTACCACTTGGTTGGCAAACTTGATCTTGATTTTTCCAGTGTTACCCTCCTCCATCAATACCCCCAGACGCAGCAAACGATCCAGGGATTCACGGGTGGTAAACTCGTCGGGATGCAGACCCATGGCCAGAAGATCGTTCATCATGGTTTTTTCCCTGGCTGCCACCGCCCGCACCAGTCGCCAGTCCACCCCTGCCGCATCCAACCGTTCCAGCACCAGCCCCAGCAAAGAATCCGGCAATAAATTGTTTTCACATAAATTTTGCCCCTGGTCGGCAAACTCATGGTTGAGACAACGCTTGGCCGTCTCCACCGCAAAGAGGGGAACCCCACCACACCAGGAGGCCAGTTGCTGCACTCTTTCTTCCTGCATACACCGACCAGTGCCCATGGATTGTAACAGTTTTTCCATCTCCTTCTGGGAAAAACGACGCAAAGAGAGGGTGTCCACCCCCGGCAAGGTGTGAATCTGCCGCAATTCGGAACGCCTGCCCGCCGCCAGAACCAGGGTGGTGGTGTCGTTAAAATGGTGTATCAAACGGGGAATCAATTGGCGGCTGAAAGGATCCGCCCATTGCAAATTATCAATAAAAATCACCGCACCTTGGGGAAGCTGGTCAATTAACTGGATCAACATTTCCAGGGTGAGGGTGACCATGGTGGCATGGTCGGTCTGCTCATTGATCTTTTCCAGTGCCGAAATCCAGTTGCTTACCTGCTGGCGCAAGGGGAGGGGGAGCGAGTAAATCCAACTCGCCCAACGGGTGGTCAAGGAGTTATGGCCGGATGGGTTGGTGGTGCCCGCCAAGTTGTCCAGCATGGCCAGAAAGGGATAAAAAGGAATTTCTCTGGCCACCGACCGGCACCGCCCGATCAACCAGTGGGGGGTGTCACAAACAATTTTTTGCACATGATTCATCAAGGCACTTTTACCGAAACCCGCCTCTCCCAACAGGATCAAGGCACGGCTGTGGCCTTCGCTGGCGGCCTGAATACGGGAAGCCACTTCCAACAGCTCATTCTGACGCCCCACAAAACGGGGTTGTGTATTTTCAAGAATGTCTGAAGCCTCATGCTGGATTGCAGAATCACAATGGGGAAAAGGCCATAGAGAACCATGTCGCTGGTGCAGAAAAGCAAGAGCCTGACGGGTGTTTTTGGAAATACAGGGGCGTGGGGCAAGGGCACCGGGGCACCGCTCTCCCTGGCAGGGATTGGTGAGCACCTCCCCCAGGACACTGGTACGCAAACCATCAAAAAAGGTGGCCACTTTGCCAGTCACCACACAAATGCGAACGGGCAACTCCTCCAGATGAATCCCTTTCATCAAACTGTGGCTCAATCCCTGACGTACCCATTGGGCGGCACAGGTGGCCCGTTCTGCATCATCCTCCCGAATGCGGGGAATGCCAAAGAGAATGATCACCCCACCAGGAAAGGTCTGCACCACCCCTTCATAGCGTTGAGCTGCCCGTTCACACCAAGTGCGCAGAATACGGTGAAATTGATCATAACCCTGGCTTCCCAACCGGTGCAGCAACTGTTCCATGGAATCCATATGTACCGTGGCAAAGCTCACCGGTTGCAAAGAGGATACATAATGGCTGGAAGGTTTGCTCTTGTTGATGGGGGTCTCGCCAGGGGCAGCAAGATGGTCCAGTTGGGCCGCCTGGGTACGGTTGCTGACCTTGAGTTGCTTATAGATCAACACCAAATGCTGTTTGACGGTCCCCTCTGAAATATCCAGACGCCGGGCCACCTCTTTGTTGCTCAAGCCACTTTGCACCAGGGACAATATTTGCTGTTGTCGTTGTGTCAGGTTGGTGACATAGGCCATGGGTGATCCAGTCAATGGCTGAAGATGAAACTTACAGAGGCTGGTTGCCCCGGTTATTGTGGGAAAATAACAATGGCTTAAATAAATAGGATACCAGCAACCGATGACCGGTGACGATATCCGCCTGGGCATGCATACCAGGTAACAGGGGGTAGTTGTGATCCCCCTTGGTCAACTTATAGCTGCTTGGTTGGACAATGCCTCGGTAATAAACCTTTTTGTCCGCATCCATAAAGGTAAATGGAGATATGGATTCCAAAGTTCCCGGAACGGTCCCAAAAAGGGCATAATCATAGCTGCTAACCTTGATCACCACCTGCTGACCAGGTTTGATAAAGCCAATATCCTTGGGGGTAATCTTAACTTCCAGGTGGAGAAGATCCTCCACAGGGACAATATCCAGTAAGGGATCCCCATTCATCACCACCGACCCAGGGGTGCGAACACGCAACTCCTGAACCCGTCCCTTGACCGGGGCCAGGACATCCATTTGCCGTGCCCGATCATCCAGTTTGGCCAGTCCCTTTTTGACCTGTTCAATCTCGTTTTGCACGCTTCCCAGTTCGATACTGGCCTGGCTGCGAAAGTCGGCCACCATGGAGGTATAGCGTTGTTCCACCTCATCCAGGGAAGAACGGCTTTTTTCCAATTGTTTGGTCAGCCGTTGAATCTCCCCCTCACTGTTCAAATGTTCCCGTTTGGAACCCAATTGGGCGATACGGGAGACCAGGTTTTTTTTGGCCAAATCTTCCCGCAAAGCCAGCAAGGTGCTGTTCACACCCTCCCGTTTTTTGGCATTGTTCAGTTGCTCCTCTAAAATGTTCACTTCCGCCTTTTTTTGGGAAATCTGGGTTTGCACCACCCATAAACTGGTTTGGCGGACCTGATTGAGGGTGCGCAACAGGGAAATTTGATCTTTATAAATATCTTGATATTTTGCAAGATCCAATTCAGAAAAATCAGGGACGGTCTCATTAATATAGGCCTTCAGGCGGGCAGCACGGGCAATCAATCCCGCCAGTTTGGCGTGCATTTGTTCTCTTTCCGAGACGGTGTAGGTATTTTTAATCTGAATAAGCATCCCCCCTTCCTCCACCATGTCACCATCCCTGACATAGAGTTTGGCAATAATACCCCCTTCGCTGGCCTGTATGGTGCGGACAAAGGAGCGGGGAATAAATTGTCCAGTGGTTTTTACCGCCTCATCAATGGGGCGCAAACCAGAGGTGATCAAAAAAATAATACCCACCACAATGGTGGCCAGCAAAAACAGTCGATAATTACGGGCAACAATGCCATCTTCCAAAATGACCGCTTCGGACAGGAAGTGAGAAAACTTGGAATGGGCACGGTTGGAGTGTGGCATGGATCAGACAAACCCTTTTGGTAAGTATTTGCCTATATCCTTGGGAGGGACCGCCGCTTTCAGATAGCCGCTATCCATGTACAAAACCAGATCCGACAATTGCATATGGCTGGGACGGTGGGTAACAATGAACATGGTGGCCTTGCCCCGCAATTCATTGACCGCCTCCCGGAAAAGTCGCTCACTCTCCGAATCCAGATTGTTGCCCGGTTCATCAAACAAAATGATGGGAGATTGCTTGAGATAAACCCTGGCCAGGGAGAGGCGTTGCTTGAAACCGGCAGAGAGTTGTTCCGCACGGCTTTCCTGCAAACGGGTTTGGAATCCGTTGGGAAGGTTTAAAATTTCATCCAGAATACCCGCCTTGTAACAGGCCAGCATCATCTCTTCTGTGGTGGCCACCGGATTGGCCAGTTTAAGATTTTGGGCAATGGTGCCAAAGAAAATGTCACAGGTTTGCGGCAGATAGCTGATGGCATGGCGCAATTCGTTGGCATCGGTCTGTCGTATGTCACCATTGTCGATCAAGATACTGCCAGCTTGTGGGGCGTAGAGGCCGAGAATCATCTTGATTAAAGTGGATTTGCCAGAGCCGTTGGCCCCAATGATGCTCACCACCGATCCCGCCGGAATATCAAAACTGACACCCACCATGGCCGGCTCAGCATCGCTGCTGTAGCGGAAGGAGACCCGGTGGAAGGTGACCCTGCCCTTGAAATGTTTGGGCATGGGGGTTAAAGCACCCATCTCCCGCTCACCTTTAATCTCCATCAGGCGGTCGATGGAGTTCATGCTGTTGATAATTTGCACCATCTTGGAGATGCCAAGAAAGGTGGTCTGCACTGGAGTAAAAATTCGCCAGGTCAACATCATGGAGGCGATGACCGCACCCGTACTGATATTTCCTGCCATCACATGGTTGGCAGTCACCATCATCACCCCCACGGAAGCGGCCATGGTGATGGAGTGAGACAGAATGCCCAAAATGGAGGTAATCATGTTGTTGCGGAAGGCAAACAAAGCGGCCTTGCCAGAAAGATCCCGATAGCGTTCATACCAGGTGTGGGTGGCGCGGGTGTCGTAAATGACCTGGATGCGGGCAAAGGTTTCGGTCAAAAAGGTTTGCCGCTGGGAAAGAAGTTTGGCCGCATGGGCGGAGCGGGTGCGCATGATAGGCATCATCACGCCTCCCACCGCCACCAAAACCGCCACCAGCAAAAGCATGGAAAAAATCACCTCCGGGTTGACCACAAACAGGACAATGAGGAAAAAAATTGTGGTGGGGGCGTCATAATAGAGGTGGGCGAGAACCCCGGTGAACATTTCCCGCATCACCTCCATGGACTTGATACGAGCAACCTGAGTACCCACCGCCACCCGTTCAGTGAGTGATGCAGGCATGGCCAGCAAACGGTCCAAAATGGATTGGGTGAGAACCCGCTCTGACTTGGCTCCGATAAATGCCAGAATGCGTATCCGCTGGATACGGGTGACCACATCCAGAGCAATAGCCAGCAAAACCCCCACCAGCAGAGAAAGACCCATATTCCAAGAACCGCTGGGAATAATTCTGTCATAGACCATCATGGTGAAGATGGGGGTGGCCGTTGCCATAATGTTGCCAAAAATGGTGATCACCATGGTCAACAAAACCAGGGAATAAAAACTGCTCAAATGGTGCTGGATCCAGCTTCCTATCCGTTGGGTTTCCACGGTGGGAGGTTGAAAGAAAAAGGCTCCTCCTTTGCCCAAATTGTTACGGTTGCTTCGTTGACCATCCACGCCACTGATGGCTATAACGGAACCATCTTCGTTTTTACCCAAGACCACCAGGGCCTCCCCTTTTTCCGTGCAGAACAAAAAGGGGATGAGACGGGGATCGATTTCATCGATATGCCCCATCTCCTGGCGATGCTTGAAATTAAGATTGGCCATGGTGGTGCAGAGTCCGGCCAAATCCATGGTGCCAAAAAGATGAGGAACCGCCTCCGCCAATTGTCGTCCCGATCCCCGCCAGGCCATGGCTTCCAGCAATCCGCGCAGGCAGCGGGAAAAAGGGCTGGGATAGGGAAAGTTGTCGATAAATTGTTGCCAGGTGGGAGCCTGTTCATAGAGGGAGGGGTGCTGTTCCCCTTCCTTGGTGAATGAGAAAAAGCCCGAGGTGCCTAAATGTTGTGATGGAAATGTAAGGTGTGTCGTGGTACCGGTGACGGATTCGGAGGCAAAAATTTCTTGAATATTGGCCATGGGTAACAGGCGTTTATCCCGCAGCCGGTAAAGACGATTGGAAATATTCAGCAGGGAGGGGCGTTGAGAAATGAGAATAATGGTGCAATGGGATTTGACCTCTGCCAGATAGTTTTTCAACAAGGCATCACCACGGGAGTCGATGGCGGTATTGGCTTCGTCAAACAGAATGATTTTGGGTTCAAGGGCCAGCACCCGGACAATGGAGATGCGTTGAATCACCC
>JADFXB010000046.1 GCA_015233935.1 Magnetococcales bacterium
CAGCAATTATTTGGTCAACGCTTCCGAAATGCAGATTAAAATTGCCCAGGGGGCCAAGCCGGGTGAAGGTGGTCAATTGCCCGGTCACAAGGTCAATGAGGTGATTGCGGCCACCCGTTATACCACCCCTGGTGTGACCCTCATCAGCCCGCCACCTCACCATGATATTTATTCCATCGAAGATTTGGCCCAGTTGATCTTCGATCTGAAAAATGTCAATCCTCGTGCTCGGGTGTCGGTGAAGCTGGTCTCAGAAGTGGGGGTTGGCACGGTAGCGGCGGGTGTGGCCAAGGGTCATGCGGACATGATTCTCATCTCCGGTGGGGATGGGGGAACTGGTGCCAGCCCGGTCAGTTCCATCAAACATGCGGGCATTCCTTGGGAGTTGGGGTTGTCGGAAACCCACCAAACCTTGGTGCTTAATGATTTGCGCGGTCGGGTGCGTTTGCAGGCCGATGGTCAGATTCGTACCGGGCGGGATGTGGTGATTGCCGCCTTGTTGGGAGCGGAAGAGTTTGGTTTTGCCACCACCCCATTGGTGGTGGAGGGGTGCATCATGATGCGCAAATGCCATCTGGGCACCTGCCCGGTGGGTATTGCCACCCAGGATTTGGAATTGCGTCGCAAGTTTGCCGGAACCCCGCAAGCGGTGGTTAACTATTTCTTCTTTGTGGCGGCGGAAGTGCGGGAGTTGATGGCGGAAATGGGCTTTCGTACCCTGGATGAAATGGTGGGACGGGTGGATTGCCTGGAAACCAGCCGTGACATCCAGCATTGGAAGGCGGCTACCCTGGATCTTTCCCGTATTTTGAAAAAACCGGACGTGCCTTTGCGGGTAGCCACCCGTTGCATTCAAGAGCAGGATCACAACATTGATCGAGTGTTGGATCACAAGCTGTTGGATTTGGCGGGTATTGCCTTTGAAAGCCGTAAGCCTTTGGCCATTCGCCTGCCCATTCAAAACACCAACCGCACGGTGGGTGCCATGTTGGGTGGGGAAATTTCCAAACGCTTTGGTGGTGAGGGGCTGGCGGAGGATACCATCACCTGCCACTTTACCGGTGTGGCAGGACAGAGTTTTGGGGCTTTTAATGTCCATGGGGTCAGTCTGTTGCTGGAAGGGGCAGGTAACGACTATGTGGGCAAGGGTATGTCGGGTGGACGTATTGTCATCAAACCGGCTGCCGGTTCCCATTTTAAGGCTGGGGAGAACATCATCATCGGCAACACCGTCCTTTATGGGGCGACGGGTGGTGAGGCTTATTTCTCTGGCATGGCTGGGGAACGCTTTGCCGTGCGTAATTCTGGTGCGGTAAGCGTGGTGGAGGGATTGGGCGACCATGGTTGCGAATACATGACCGGGGGCGTGGTGGTGGTTTTGGGAGCCACCGGACGCAACTTTGGTGCGGGCATGAGTGGGGGTGTGGCCTTTGTGTTGGATGAAGAAGGGCGTTTTCCCTCTCTGTGCAATATGGCCATGGTGGTATTGGAAGCCCTGGATGAAGAGGATCGCAGCCTGTTGCACCGTTTGGTGAGCAGGCATTTGGACCATACAGGTAGTGAAAAGGCCGCCCAATTGTTGGGCGATTGGGAGAAGTCCTTGAGCCGTTTTGTCAAGGTCATGCCCCTGGAATACAAGCGTGTGCTGGAGGAAGCCAAACGGCGGGAGAGAGTGGCCAATGGGTAAGATCACCGGTTTTATGGAGATCGAGCGGGAACTGCCCAGTCAGCGGCATGTTTCTGAACGAATTAAGGATTGGCAGGAAATTTACCGGGAATTTCCCCTGGACCGTCTGCGCAACCAGGCCAGCAGGTGCATGGATTGTGGTATTCCCTTTTGCCATGATGGTTGTTCACTGCACAACCTGATTCCCACCTGGAATGACTGGGTCTATCGGGATCGTTGGCAGGAGGCGTTGGATGCCTTGCAGGCCACCAATAATTTTCCCGAATTCACCGGGCGTATCTGTCCTGCCTTGTGTGAGGCTTCCTGTGTGGTGGGGCTGAATCGGGAGCCGGTGACCATTCGCCAGGTGGAGCTGACCATTGCGGAAGAGGGATTCCGGCGTGGTTTGGTGCAACCGGTGAAGGCGGCCAGGAAGAGTGGTAAACGGGTGGCGGTGGTGGGTTCGGGACCGGCAGGATTGGCGGCGGCCCAGCAGTTGACCAGGGCCGGACACCAAGTCACGTTGTTTGAGAAAAATCAACGCGTTGGTGGATTGTTGCGTTATGGTATTCCCGACTTCAAGCTGGAAAAATGGGTAATCGACCGTCGCTTGGAGCAAATGACGGCGGAAGGTTTGACGGTTCGTTGTGGGGTGAATGTGGGTGTGGATATCACCGCCCGCCAGTTGCAGGATCAGTATGATGCTGTTCTTTTGACCTGTGGCGCGGAACTGCCCCGTGATTTAAAGGCACCGGGACGGGAGTTGGCGGGTATTCATTTTGCCATGGACTTTCTGGCCCAGCAGAATCGGCGGGTAGCGGGTGAATTACTGCCAGGTGAAAAGGAAATCTCGGCCCTCAATAAAAATGTCCTGGTGATTGGTGGTGGGGATACGGGGGCTGACTGTGTGGGTACGTCGGTGCGGCAGGGGGCGAAAAGCGTTACCCAGATTGAATTATTGCCCAAGCCGCCCAAGGATCGGGCTGCCAATACCCCCTGGCCCATGTGGCCCAACATGTTGCGTACTTCTTCATCCCATCAGGAGGGGTGTGAACGGTTGTGGAGCATCACCACCAAGGAGTTCATGGGGAGTGAGGGGCAGGTTGCCGGGGTACGTCTGGCCCGGTTGGATTGGCGGCAGAGTGAAGATGGCAAACCGCCTGTTATGAAGGAAATTCCTGCCTCCGAATTTGTTCTGAACGTGGAACTGGTTCTTTTGGCTATGGGTTTTCTCTCTCCCGTGCAGCAGGGGCTGGTCAACGATCTGGGGGTGGAATTGGATGGGCGTGGCAATGTAAAGGTCAATGCCCGCTTCATGACCAGCGTTCCGGGCATCTTTGCAGCGGGGGATACGGCCACGGGTCAATCCCTGGTTCTCAAGGCTATTAATGGTGGACGGGAAGCTGCTGCCCGCATGGATGAATGGTTGCGCGGTTCCTGATCCCAGTCTGGTTTTTCCAATCTGGAAAAGCTGGAAAATAATTTGGCGGAATTAGTGGTATAAAGTAAGGTCTGCTTGACTTGTTCAAGCCATGGCTTTAGAATTCCTAACTATAGCACGACTCTTTTGTGGAAACGGGTTAAGCAATGGACAACGATATGCTGTCAGCCTTGGAAGATCGTTTTAACTCTCTGGCGGAAGCTGTCCGCAGTTTGCGGGAGGAAAAACAGGAATTGCAGGGCAAGGTGAGCGATTTGGAATCCACCGTCGCCAACCAGGAAGACCGCCTTGCAGAGTCTCGCAAGGAGATTGAGGAACTCCAGGAGGAAAAAGCCAGCATTATCGGCAGAATCGAAGGCTTGCTGTCCCGTTTTGCCAATGTAGAGTCGTGATCATCCCGCGCGAATGGAATGGTTGGATAATCCGTGAATGGCAAAAGATTCACGGATATCACCCCTCCCTGAAGGAGTCGGTGCCGCAAAGGCCATCTTCCGTCGCGTTTATTGGTCGAACCATCCGCCCGTTTGACCGGGTGGTTGCCTGCTGTCATGCAGGAGTGGAAATGGCCCTTTTGGGGTTTTTCTGGTGTTCGGCTGGCGAGGTGAGAGACGATCCATTGGGGATCGATATGGCGATTCGGCATCTGTAGGCCATGGCCCATGTCCAACTCGGTTGAAGTGAAAATCCATGGCCAATCCTTTCGTCTCCGCACAGAGGCGGACGAACTCTATGTTCGTGAACTCCAGTCCCTTGTGGAAGGCGTGATTTCGGATTTGGAGCAGTTGGGGCGCAAAAGTCGCACAGTGGACAGCCATCGTATAGCCCTGATGGCCGCCTTGCAAATCGCCGATGACTATCTGCAATTAAAACGGCAGGTGGAAGGCAGCAAGGCCGAAGTGCAGCAAAGGGTTCATGCCCTGGTGCAAAACATAGACCGATTACTGGAATAGATGTCCCACACCCCTGCGGTGTTCGTGAGGTGCACTATCCTCCTGAGCCGTTACTTATGAGCCCAGGAACCTTGCTCTGTCCGTGAAGTGTCAGCCCTTCGGGGTTTTGCCAGAAGCGGATACTCAGGGATCCACCTGAACAAATGGGTTCAGAGGCCGTAAACCCACGGCACAGGCGGGGGTGTGGATATCCCATAGACTATCCCGCCAATGCTCTTAATGGTTGTCTTAGAGCAACCATTCCTCTTTTCCTACCTGCCGCTCTCTGGGGCACAATCAATCTTGCCTTGCGACAGCCTTCCAACGGGAAAGGCAATTTCTATTGCAAGACGATCCTGTGGATAAAAAATTTTTGCGACGCAAACTGCGGGCAGAACGTCAGGCGTTGAGTGATGCATGGGTTCAACAATGGAGCCAAGCCATCAGCCAGCGTTTGCAATCCATGTGGGTGGTGGCCAGTGCCAGCAGAGTGGCGGCGTATATGGCCATGGATCGGGAAGTGGATGTGGTAACGGGTGAAGGTGGGGCGTGGTTGGCAGATAAAAAGCTCTATCTGCCAAAAGTCATGGAAAGACAAATGGTTTTTGTCCCTTACCAGCGGGGAGAACCATTGCAGCAGGGAGCTTATGGCATCCTGGAGCCTCAGATAGGGGATAAGAAATGTCTGTCCGGGTTGGATATTGGCCATCTGGATTTGCTGGTGGTGCCCTTGGTGGGGTTTGATGGGACGGGAACCCGTCTGGGATATGGGGGTGGCTATTTTGATCGGCTGCTTGCCCCTTGGAATCCTTCCCTTGCTGGGGAGATGGTGGAAACGAATGCAGCAAGACCCTTGTTGATCGGGGTGGCGTACAGCTTTCAGGAAGTAGCATTTTTGCCCAGAGAGAAGCATGACTTCTGTCTGGACTACGTGGTTACCGAAAAGGGAATTCACCACTTTTCGGGGCCTTCATCGGGAAATCAACGGTTTCCTGTTCAATGAATATCAATGCCCGCCAGACCATGGGGTGGTGGTGGGACAAGGAATCAATCTATGGACGCTTCGTGGTGGTTGGTGCTGGGAGCGATATTGGGAGCGATTGCTCCCGGAATAGCCCTGATTTCGCAGCGAAAAAAGGTGGAGTTTATTCTCCACGAAAAGCAGGAGAGGATCGATCTTTTGATTTCCACCGCCAAAGAGCGGACGGAAAATTCTGCCAAGGAGTTGGAGTTACGCTCCCAGGCGGATCGGTTGCAGGTCAGGGAGGAGCTGGAGAAAGAATTTACCAGCCAGCGTAATGAGTTGACGGAACAAAAAATTCGTCTGGAGCGCAAAGAGAGCCAGATTGATCGTAAGCTGGAGCAGTTGGATCAAAAAGAGCGGGAGCTTCAGCAAAAGCGGCAGCGCATGGATGATGAGCATGCCAAGATGGAGCAGGAGCAGGGCCGCATTCAGACGTTGATTGATGAGCGGCAGAAGCGGTTGGAAGAGGTTGCCCATATGACCTCGGTGCAGGCCAAGGCGGAGTTGATTGCCAACTTGGAAAACGAGGCGCGGCGGGAAGCGGCCAAGTTGCTCAAGCAACTGGAGGAGGAAACCAGGGAGGCGGCCAACAAGCGGGCGCAAGAGGTGATTGCCACGGCGATTCAACGTTATGCAGCGGAATATGTGGCGGAGCATACGGTTTCGGTGGTGCATTTGCCTTCTGACGAGGTGAAGGGGCGGATTATTGGGCGGGAAGGGCGCAATATTCGTGCGTTGGAGGCGGCTACCGGCTGTGACCTGATCATTGATGATACCCCGGATGCGGTGGTGATTTCCGGTTTTCATCCAGTGCGGCGGCAGGTGGCCAAGCGTGCTTTGGATGAATTGGTGGTAGATGGACGCATTCATCCTGCCCGTATTGAAGAGGTGGTGCGTAAAATTCGTAAGAACATTGCCAACGAAATTCGTGAGGCAGGGGATCAAGCTGTGTTTGATGCCAAGTGTCAGAATGTTCATCCTGAGTTGGCCAAGTTGTTGGGTACGTTGAAATTCCGTACTTCTTATTCGCAAAATGTGTTGAATCACTCGTTGGAGGTGGCCTTTTTGGCTGGGGTGATGGCGGAGGAGTTGGGATTGGATGGTAATTTGGCCAGGCGTTGCGGCTTGTTGCATGATATTGGCAAGGCGGTGGATCATGAGGTGGAGGGTTCCCACGCCATTATTGGTGGTCAGTATGCCAAGAAGTTTCGGGAGCATCCGGTGGTAGTCAATGCCATCGCCTCCCACCATTTTGAGGTGGAGCCGTTATCGGTTTATGGTCCACTGACCAATGCTGCCGACGCCCTTTCAGCAGCCCGACCGGGGGCAAGACGGGAGACGGTGGAAACCTATATCAAACGTCTGAAAGATTTGGAACGCATTGCCACTACTGCCAAAGGGGTGGAAAAGGCTTATGCCATCCAGGCGGGGCGGGAGGTGCGGGTGTTTGTGGAGTATGACCGGGTGAACGATGAAGGGGCCATGATGTTGGCACGAGAGATTGCCACCAAGGTGGAAGAAGAGTTGAGCTATCCGGGGCAGATCAAAATTACCGTCATTCGTGAAATGCGGGCAACTGAGGTGGCTCGTTAATCAGCAAAGCGCGAGGATGCCATGAACAAATGGGCCTTCTGGGGTGGGATCCTGTGCTGGATAGTGGTTTGGTTAGGGGTGTTGCGGCTCTTTGAGCGGCACACCCTTTTTTCTTATGGGGTGGTGGTGGCTCTGTTGCTGCTGCCCCTGTTTTTTGCCTGGGCGTTTGCCAGTTATCGGCAGCGGGCCAAGCGGTTGGAATCCCGTTTGACCGAGTTGGAAAAATACAAGCAGGCTTTGGAAAAAACCGTGGACACCACCGACGATGCCTTGGTGAATGTGCAGGTGGTGGAACGGCGGTTTATCAAGTTGGCGGAAATGGCAGCGGTGGGTATTTTTTTCACCGACGAGAAGGGGCAATTGCTCTATGTCAACCGTCGCTGGAGCCAAATTTTGGGCATGGCGGGGGAGAAGGTATTGGGGCAGCCCTGGACTTGTTGTTTACGGGGGGAGGATCGCTCGTTTATTCAATCGGAGTGGCAGCGGGCCAGTGTGGAGGGGGTTCCGTTCCGTTTTGAATACCGTTTTCAGGTGGAGGGGCATGGCAAGGGGGTGTGGGGATTGTGTGAGACGGTGGCGGATTTGGATGAAGAGGGGGAGTTGACGGGCACGGTTGGCACCCTCACCGATATTACCGACCGTATGCAGGCTGAATTGGATCTTTCCTTGTTGGCGGCGGCGGTGGAGCATACGGCGGACATGGTTTCCATTATCGATCCCCAGGGCAATATGCTGTATGCCAACACCGCTTTTTATACGTTGACTGGTTATGCACCGGCGGAGGTGGTGGGCAAGAGCATTCGCAGTTTGGATCATATTTTGCCTAATGAGGGTATTTTTGAGGAGATGTGGCGGCATGTGCAGGCGGGGCAATCCTGGAAGGGTGCTCTGAGTCGCCATCGCAAGGATGGTTCGGTGTATGAGACGGTGACCAGCGTTTCGCCCATTCATGGCCCTTGTGGGGATATTGTCAACTTTGTAGCGG
The DNA here is from genome assembly GCA_015233935.1 of Magnetococcales bacterium. Lineage (GTDB taxonomy): Bacteria > Pseudomonadota > Magnetococcia > Magnetococcales > JADFXB01 > JADFXB01. The sequence goes on from JADFXB010000046.1 coordinate 7,639, forward strand.
TCTCCAGGGATGTGACCCGGGAAAATCGTTTGGAGGCCCAGTTGCGTCAGTCGCAAAAACTGGAGGCCATTGGTACTTTGTCGGGTGGCATCGCCCATGATTTTAACAATTTGCTCACGCCGGTGCTGGGTTTTACTGAATTGGCCTTGGATGAACTGCCACCGGAGAGTCGCCTTCATCAAAATATGCGTATGGTAATGGATGCCGCTTTGCGGGCCAAGGACTTGGTGGCGCAAATATTGACCTTTGGCCGTTGCAACGAGCAGGATCCCAAACCGTTGCATGTGATTCCCATTATCAAGGAATGTTTGAAACTGCTGCGTTCGGCCTTACCGGCCACCATCAAGTTGACCAGTCGGTTGGATACGGGTTGTGGCATGATTTTGGGGGATCCTAGCCGCATTCATCAGGTGGTGATGAATTTATGCACCAACGCTTCCCAGGCCATGCCAGCGGGGGGTGCTTTGGAGGTGTGTCTGGATCGGCGTCTTCCCACGGTGCCAGGTGAGCAGGGCCAGGTGGTGTTGACGGTGCGGGATAATGGGGTGGGCATGTCGCCGCAAATTATGGAGCGCATGTATGATCCCTTTTTCACCACCAAGGAGGCGGGTGGTGGGACGGGTTTGGGTTTGTCGGTGGTGCATGGCATTGTGCGGGGGTTGAAGGGCACCATTGAGGTGGAGAGTCGGGTAGGGGAGGGAACTCTGTTTCGGATTTCGTTACCGGAGATTGTTGGGGTAGAGCATGTGGTGGTGCGTGGTGAGCAGCCGTTACCCAAGGGTGGGGAGCGGGTGGTGTTGGTGGATGATGAGCCGTTGGTATTGGAGTTGGGCAAGCAAATATTGGGACGTTTGGGATATGAGGTGGTGACCTTTGCCGATCCTTTGTTGGCCTTGGATTATTATACCCGGCAGCCCTGGTCCATCGACTTGGTGATTACCGATCAAACCATGCCCAATTTGACGGGTGCAGAATTGGCGCAGCGCATGTTGGAGCAGAGGCGGGAGTTGCCATTGATTTTGTGCACCGGCTTTAGTGAAGTGATGGATGAGGAGCAATCCCGCAAGACCGGTTTTCGTCGCTTTCTAATGAAACCGGTAGCCCCGTTGGAACTGGCCAAGGCGGTAAGGGAGTGTTTGGATGAAAAGGGGGGAAGTTAGGTTTGGTTTTTGGAAAAAAAGGGTTCTACCACGTTTTATTGTCTACTGAAAAACATGCTCGATGGTTTGTGCCCCGAAAATTCGTTTGCTCCATTTTTTCAGGGTTTCCAGGTCTGCTTGTGCAATTTTAGTTCTGGCCCAATCTGGCACCGCCCCAAAACGCTCAAGGAGAAGATCCAGGAGCATTTCCATGCGGTCTTCCTGCCTGCCTTCCTGCCTGCCTTCCTGCCTGCCTTCCTGCAACCATGCCTGTTTGTTTTGATCGATGATTTCGCGGGCGAAGATGGATAACATTTTGGTTTCCTCCTGCGGGCAGACCTGGAGCACGATCTCATGTACTTTATTTTGGTCCACACTGGGAAAAGTTGTCAACATATAGATAATCACTGGGATGATAAGTTCCGGTGCTTCGATTAAGGCGGCAACGATCTCTTCCATGGCGGCGGCTTGGGTTTTGGCATCGCGAGTTCCATATTTCAAGGCCAGCAACCCAACCCGCAGATGGGCATCTCGCGCCAGACGGTCGTTGGGAATGGGGCCAAGGTCGGCCAGAATGTAGGAAAAATTCATCAGGTAGGGGTGCAAGGCCGGGTCGGCATCCACAACCCCCAAAAATTCGGTGGGAATGGTCCATTCTTGTGCCCCGTGAAACAAGACAAATGGCAGCACGGCTGGCAACAAGGTCCAATTGGGATCCTGTTTGGCCACCATCTCCTTGATGCCCATGATCCCTCGTCCCAATTGCAGGGCTACCTGATGGTCCAGGTAACTCTTGTGCTCCATCAGGGTATAAAAAAACACCTCTTTGCCGTTTACCGTCTTACTGCGAAACACCCGGTCCGAATAAAAAGGCCGCAGCTCCTGGCTGACAAAGGTTTCACTCACCAGCTCCGGGTTGCCGGGAGCCAGTAAGGCTACTATTTCAGCGGGCAAATATTCGCGCAACAGGGCACCTGCCGTCTCAGGATGGGAGAGCAATGCCTTGAAAAGCCGGTCGTGGGGTTGTGCCAAGTTTGCCATGGGGCAGGAATAATAAACCGTTGTGGATGTTTTACATATAATTGAACTACCGATTGGTGCGGTGACTTCCAAGCTTGGCTTGGTGATATCATAAAGTTTTGACTTGCTAAGATGAAGTCGTCTGATCCGGCAGTCGGGGATGGTCGCTGGCGGCGTTGCCTTTATTGTGTTGATATCGCACCAATATATCCTTCACCGCCCCGATAACGGCCTTCTCGTTGGGTGGGGTGTCGCCGTAAATCCAAACCTCCTCCTGCACGTTGAGAATATATTTGGTCACATGGCCCGTGAACGGGCCACGGGGGGGATCGTCGTTTTCCATGCGGCGGGCAAAAATGCGAACGATATAGCGATTGGGATTAAAACCAATGATGATATCATTCCCCTCCACCGTCAGCCTTTGATAACACTTATCCCGGATACGGTCGGCTATAATGCGTTGTAAATGTTCGTCAAACAAATTCATGGCGTTGACCGTCACCAATTCGCTTCGCAAATGCCGACATAACCGCCGCAAATCGTTGCGAGGAAAATAGCCCCGATACCATTTGAAACCGCGACAGGTGCAGGTGAGTTGGTATAAATTTAACCGATAGCTGAACAGCTTGCGACGTTTGCTGGGTAGGGAAAAGGTCTTGTCCAAAATCTCCGGCATATCCGGGATTTCCACCGATTGGCAATACTGAAAATTGCGTAAATGACGACGCTTGCGTAGCCACGGGGTAATGACCAGCCTGAAAACAAGGAACAATACAAAGAGCAGCAAAATAGCAACGAGGGCAGTTTTCATTAGGGTGAACCCGAAGATCGGTCAATGCCTGCTGGTCAATTGAAAAAGGTTTATCCCATAAAGATGGAACTTTGCACGATATGTTGAAGCCAAATCGTACAAAAAGTCAATCATCCCTGTCATAAATAACATTAAAATGTGGCGAAACCAAAGCACCCCACCAATACATTGGAGAAAACATGTTTAGCCTGGATGAATTGGAAGAGGATGCCCTGAAAGAATTCTTCAACATGGGCCTGGGGATGGCCGCCAGCTCCTTGAGCCAAATGGTGGAAAATGAAATTCTCCTCTCTCTGCCCAAACTGAAAGTCGTCCATTACGATGAAGCCATCCATTTATTGCAAAACAGCACCACCGAAAAAATGGTGGCCGTGCGGCAAAACTTTACCGGCGAACTCTCTGGTACCGCCCTCTTGATCTTCCCCGGTGTCAACAGCCTGGAATTGGTGCGCACCCTCCTCAAAGAACGGGTCCCCCTGGAAGTCCTCACCGAACTGGAGCAGGAAACCCTGCTGGATGTGGGCAATGTCATCCTCAACGCTTTCCTGGAAAGCTTCACCCAAATGATGAGCGTTGAATTCGAGTTTGAATCTCCAGAATTTTTGCGGGGAAGCAGCCCCTTCCTCCTCAATATCACCTCCCACCTGGCAGAGCAAAGACAATCCATGCGGGATATCGGGGAGGGATTCGACGAACACGCCTTCCTCTTGATGATGGACTTCAAAACCAGCGATGAAGACGATACCCAACACACCCTGAACGGCTTCATTGTTCTGCTCTTCACCCAGCAGGCCATGGTGGTCCTCAAACGGGAACTGGCTACCATCTTGTACCAGTTTTAGAACGGTGCTTCTTCATGAGCGATTTGGATAAAACTCTGCTGGCCAATGCCCTGAACGTGGATGCCCTGGGAACCATCATCCTGGATGGAGAACAACGGGTGGTCTACTGGAATGAATGGATGGTCAAAGGCTCCCGACTCTCCCGTGAGGAGGTGCTCCATCGCCCATTGTTCCACATTTTTACTGAATTGGAAGGCTCCCGTGTCCAACGCGCGGTGGAAAGTGCCCTGGCCACCGGTCTGCCAACCACCCTTTCCCATCGCCTGAATCCCACACCTTTCCCCCTCTTCACCGCCTCCGAAAGGGGAGGGGATACAGGACGCATGAGCCAAATGGTCTTCATCCGTACCATTCGGGATGAGGAAAAACGAAGATATTGTATTATCCGTATTCAGGACATTACCAATATTGTTTCCAGGGAAAATCTCTTACGCAATCAAGCCCATGAGCTGCAACTGGCCAAAGAGGAAGCCCAGAGTGCCAACAAGGCCAAAGGTGATTTTCTCGCCAATATGAGCCATGAAATTCGCACACCCATGAATGCCATCATGGGGATGGCCCACTTGGTCTTAAAAACCCAGATGGATGACCGGCAAAGAGATTATATCTCCAAACTCTATGATTCCGCCCAATCCTTGCTGGTCATCATCAACGATATTCTGGATTTTTCCAAGATTGAGGCAGGCAAACTCACCATGGAACGGGTGGGTTTCCACCTGGACGATGTACTCAGTAACGTCAACAATCTGGTGATCATGAAGGCGGAAGAGCAGGGGTTGGAAGTCAGTTTTCATGTGGACAAAGAAGTCCCCCTCAACCTGATTGGTGATCCCCTGCGGTTGGGGCAAATATTGATCAACCTCACCAACAATGCGGTTAAATTTACCAAAAAAGGGACCATTCTTCTCTCCACCCTGCTGGAGAGGATGGACGAACACCATGTGGTTCTCCATTTCATGGTCAAAGATAGCGGTATCGGTATGAGTGAAGAGCAAATGGCCCGGCTCTTCCAAGCCTTTTCCCAAGCCGATAGCTCCACCACCCGTCGTTTCGGCGGCACAGGTCTGGGCCTGACCATCAGTAAAAGGTTGGTGGAAATGATGGATGGGCGCATTTGGGCGGAAAGCACCCCCCATTTAGGAAGCACCTTTCATTTCACCGCCTGTTTTGGGCGCAAGGATACCGACCGGCGACGCTTCCGCCTGCCTGCCGATGAACTGGTGGGTTTGCGGATGTTGGTGGCCGATGACAATCCCATTGCCAGGGAGGTGCTGCAAAAAGCCCTGGAATCCTTCTCCTTCAAGGTGACCGCCGTCTCCTCCGGCGAGGAGGCCCTGTACGAACTGGAAAAAAGTTATCTGGAAAACCAACCCTACTCTCTCTCCTTTTTGGATTGGAAGATGGGTGGCATGGATGGCATTAAGACGGCAAGGGAGATCTCCAGCCGTATGCACATGTTCTCTTTGCCCAAAATTGTCATGGTTACCGCCTATGCCAGAGAGGATGTGATCAATGCCGCCCAAGGGGCAGGGGTTTCCATCTTTTTAACCAAACCGGTCAGCCTTACCCTGCTGTTCGAGGCGGTCTTGAATGCCCTGGGCTGGGATATCCAACGGAGTCTGCCTACCCAACCCAGTCGGCAAACCATGATCAACCTCTCCTTGCACGGGGTGCGGGTGTTGCTGGTGGAAGACAACGAAATCAACCAGCAAGTGGCCAAAGAGTTGTTGGAAGCAGAAGGCATGGAGGTTTCCATCGCCGCCGACGGTCAGCAAGGGGTGGAGATGGTGTCTGGCCATAGCTTCGACTTGGTGTTGATGGATGTCCATATGCCGGTCATGGATGGTTATGCTGCCACCCGTGCCATTCGCGCCAATCCTGCCCATAATGGCCTGGTGATCATCGCCATGACCGCCAACGCCATGACCGGTGATCGGGAAAAATGTCTCATGGCAGGTATGGACGACCATATCGGCAAGCCCATTAATCCCGCCTCCATGTTTGAAACCATCCGAAAATATGTGAAAGCCAAACCGGTGGTTGCCCTGGAGGAAAGACAACCGGACAAAAGACCCGCCACACCCGATGAGCAATGGCCCGACCTGCCAGGGATTGATGTACAATCCGGGCTGGAACATGTAAACGGCAATCATAAACTCTATCGGAAAATTTTAAAAAGTTTCTATGAGGGGCAAAAAGAGAGTGTGGCCGCCATTCATGCAGCCATGGCAGCCGGTGACCAGGAGTTATCCCATCGCCTGGTTCACACCCTCAAAGGGGTGGCGGGCACCATCGGGGCCAAAGAGTTGCAACATGCCACCCTGCGTTTGGAAGAGGCCATGAAAAAAGGGGATGCCCACCAGATACAAAACTTGATGCCCCCCTTTATTCATCAGGTCCAGGTGGTCCTTACATCCTTGGCTCCCCTGTACACCACCAGCCTGCCCGAACAACCCCAACAAGAGGGAGAGCTGCCCAACGAAGATTTAATTATCCCTCTCTTGAAGCAACTCGCCATTCTGCTCCGGGAAGGGGATGCCAATGCCCTGGAAGGGGTGGCCCAAGTGAAGGCTCTCCTGTCAGCTACCAAAGCCAGCCAGGATATTGCCACCCTGGAAAAGCAGATTGACGATTATGAATTTGAGGAAGCCAGCCTGACCTTGCAACGTTTGGTCTCCACCCTGGGACTTAATCTATCAGGGGATTGAGAATGGTTACCATCACTGGATCTATGGTAGAAAAAATGATTTAATAAAGAGAGCGGTGGAAAATTTTTTGCCCCTTTCAGGTGTTCATATTTGAGGTCGTCCTATGTGTGCGCAGGAAGCGTTCCAAAAGATATTGGTTGTTGATGACGAGAAGGTCAATCTGGATGTGTTGGCGGGACTTCTGAAAAACGACTATCGGGTGGTATTGGCCAAAGACGGTCAGCAGGCACTCCATCGTCTGGAACAAGCTCCCCTTCCTGATTTAATCCTTCTGGATGTCATGATGCCGGGGATGGATGGCTATCAGGTCTGCAAGCATATTAAAAGCAATCCTCTAACCCGGAATATTCCTGTTATTTTCATTACCGCCCTTGCCGAAGAAAAAAGCCAAATCAGTGGATTTGATGTGGGCGCAGTGGATTACATTATCAAGCCTTTCAGTGCCCCCATTGTATTGGCACGGGTGCGCAATCAACTGGAAATGAAAAGGCGGGGCGATCTGCTGGAGGAGCTGGCCATCCGGGATGCCTTGACCGGCATTGCCAATCGGCGGCGGTTCGACCAGTTTTTGGCCTACGAATGGGAACGCTCCCAACGCTACCAGCGTCCCTTCTCCCTGCTTCTGGTCGATGTGGACCACTTCAAACTCTACAACGATCATTACGGCCATGGGGAAGGGGACCATTGTCTGCGCCAGGTGGCGGAAGCAATCGCACGGGCCATGCCCAGATCCATTGACCTGGCCTGTCGCTACGGGGGAGAAGAGTTTGCCTGTCTGTTGCCCGAAACCTCCTCCCCTGGAGCCACCAAAGTGGCAGAACGTATCTTGAACCATGTCCGGGCCTTGGCCATCCCACACCAAGCCTCCCTGGTGGAAAACCATGTCACCGTGAGTATCGGTGTCGCAACCCTGTTGCCAAAAGCTGATATGGCCATGAAAAAATTGGTGGAATTGGCAGATCAAAACCTTTACCAGGCAAAACATCAGGGACGTAATCGGGTGGTGTGTGGAAAGGAAGAAAGCTTATGATGGAAGAACGGGCAACCATTCTGATTGTGGATGACGAAAAGAGCAATATTGATGTCCTGGTTGGGTTACTGTCCGACGATTTTCGTACCCTGGTGGCCAAAAACGGCGAACAAGCCTTGAAACGAGCCGTCAGCGATCCCAAACCCGATCTGATCTTGCTGGATATCATGATGCCAATCATGGATGGTTATGAGGTATGCCAACGACTCAAGGCAGAAAAAAATACCTCAGGTATTCCCGTGATTTTTATCACCGGTCGCAGCAACGTGGAAGATGAAACCAGGGGGCTGGCCATCGGGGCTGTTGACTTCATTCGCAAACCCTTCAATCCCAATGTGGTGTTGGCCCGCATCAATACCCACCTGGCACTCCAACGGCAAAAAAATCGTTTGATCGAATTAAACGATTTGAAAAACAAGTTTCTGGGAATGGCCGCCCACGATTTGCGCAGTCCCCTCAATTCCATTTGTGGCTTGAGCGAAATTCTCCTCACCATGGAATTGTCAGACGAAGAACGCCATAAATTTACCTCCACCATCCACGATGTGGGCATGCAAATGCTTCATCTCATCAACGATCTGTTGGATGTGACGGTGATTGAAAGCGGTCATTTCGATCTGGATTTGCGCCCTGGCAATCTGCATGCCCTGGTGGAAGGCCGCCTGGCCTTGATGACCGGTCTCGCCACCAAAAAGGGTATCGCCATCCAGCTTGAAGGTGGGGAAACGCCCCCGGTGGCCTTCGACAAAGAGCGGATAGCCCAGGTTATGGATAATTTGTTGTCCAACGCCATCAAATTTTCCCCGCCAGGCTCCACCATCACCGTTTGCACCGGCCAGCAGAAGGGAAAAATATTTGTGCGGGTGATGGATCAGGGACCTGGCATCCCGGATCAAGAGCGGGAACGATTGTTCGCAGCTTTTCAAAAATTAAGTGCCCGACCCACCGGAAAAGAAAAAAGCACCGGCTTGGGATTGTCCATCGTCAAACGCATTGTGGAGGCCCATAAAGGGGAGATCACCGTGGAAAATCGTCCCCAACGAGGAGCCGTTTTTTCTGTCTTACTGGCCATGGACGGTTCAGTTAGCAAAAAGTAAAAGGAACAGATCATGTCAAACGAAAAAATTTCCTTGCTGTTGATTGAAGATGAAGATGCCCAGCGCATGATTTATCAAAAAGTTTTTGCCAAGGAACCCTTTCAGGTCATTGGGGAGGCCAGTAATGGGCAAGAAGGAGTCCAGCTTTTTACCCAATTAAAGCCTGACATAATCCTGTGCGATATTCATATGCCCATCATGGACGGATTGGCAACCTTGAAAAATATACTCGCCCTGGATGATAAAGCCTGCATCATCATGTTGACCATCGTGGACCATCCCGATATCTGGCAGGAGTGTATCGCCCTCGGGGCAAGATATTTTATGAAAAAAAACACCCCTTACTCCAAAATGCAACAAATCGTTTTGGATAGCTGGCAGGAACACCAAAGGATGGTTTTAGGGAAATCGGCAGACTGAAAAATTTAAATCATCTTTAGGGTATTCCCTATCGGTTATAGATTCTCATAGATTGCCCTATCCTTCGTTTTGCACATATCGGCATTGGGGATAACGGCTGCAACCAAGAAAGGATTTCCCTGCCCAGGAACCACTCTTGGCCACTCGGGAGACCAAGTGACCACCACATTTGGGACACTGACCCTCTGTGGAAGTCGCGGATTGGGGCGGGGTGGGAAGATTGTGGATGGCTGCTGCCCCCCTGGCTTTCACATTATGAATCAAACGATTGACCCACCATACCGATTTGGCGAGAAATTCATCCAGGGTGGTGCGCCCTTGGGCGATATCTTCCAAGGTTTGCTCCCATACTGCGGTGGTGGCTGGATCGGTAACGCTGTGGGGCAAGAGGTCCACCAGCATGCGTCCAGGATCGGTACTCACCAAATTTTTCCGCCCCTCTTTTTTTAACAATTGCCGTTTTAATAAATTTTCAATGATTCCTGCCCGGGTGGCCTCGGTGCCGATGCCGGAAGTCTCCCGCAGTATCTGCCGCAAGCGTGCATCGGCCACCAGTTTACCCACCGATTTCATGGCCTGGATCAAGGTGCCCTCGGTATAACGGGAGGGGGGCTTGGTCTTTTTGTCCGACAGGGTGGCTTTTACCACCAAGGCCGCTTCCCCTTGGTTGATGGGGGGAAGAATTTGGCTCTCTTCATCCTCCTCCTTGTCTTTGTCGGTTTTGCGAACCTCCTGGATCACCTTTTTCCACCCCTCCACCATCACCACGCGCCCGGTGGCACGAAACAACTCTTGCATCACCGAACAATCCACCACCGTTTTGTCATACTCAAAGGCCGGATAAAACTGGGCCAGATAGTGGCGGCGAATCAGATCATACAAGCGCATTTCATCCACCGAGAGGGCGGTGACCTGAAAGGAGACGGTGGTGGGAATGATGGCATGGTGGGCGGTGATTTTGCCATCATCCCAGGCACGGGAGTGACGTTTGCCGTCCGCTTGTGCAACCAGTGGTGCAAAGGAGGGGTCTGCCGCTGAGATGGCGGCCAACACGCTCGCCACATCGGCCAATTGACTGGTGGGCAAATAACGGCAATCGGTACGGGGATAGGTGATGACCTTGTGGGTCTCATAGAGGGCCTGGGCCACATCCAGAGTTTTTTGCGCACCCATGGACCAGCGACGGGAGGATTCCTGTTGCAGGGTGGACAATTCCAGGGGTAACGGGGGCGGCTCTTTCTCCCGCTTGGTCTCCGCCTTGGCAATGATGCCGGTCTGGTGGAGTACGGCTTGCGCCACCCGTTCCACGGCTTGCCGGTCCAGACAGCGGCCTTGTTCGTCGGCCAGGTGAGGAGGCGGCAGCCACTTGGCTTGCAAGGTTCCCTGGCTCACCCGTGCCTGGATGGTGAGATCAAAATAGTGGACCGGCTTGAAATTTTCAATCTGACGATCCCGATCCACCACCAGTTTCAAGGTGGGGGTTTGCACCCGCCCCACCGTCAACACCCCACCATATCCCGCCTGTCTTCCCAACAGGGTATAGGCACGGGAAAGATTCATCCCCACCAGCCAGTCGGCCCGTGCCCGGCCTAATCCGGCCTGATATAGCGGAGCGGTTTTTTCTCCTGGCAACAAGGCGTTCAAGGCTTTGCGAATGCTGGCATCATCCAGGGCGGACAGCCACAAACGGGCAACCGGTCCCCGATAGCCGCATTGATCCAACACCTCACGACCGATGGTCTCTCCCTCCCGGTCGGCGTCGGTGGCGATCACCACCTCCGTTGCCCCCTTCAGCAACTTTTGGATGATGGCAAATTGTTTGCTCACCCCCTCCCGCACATCCAGTTGCCAGTGGTCGGGAATAATGGGCAGGGTCTCCAGGTGCCAGTATTTCCACTCCGGGCGATAGTGGTCCGGCATCTTCATTTCCAGCAGATGGCCGATACACCAGGTGACTTGTTTGCCATTCCCTTCCAGATAACCCTCCCGCCTGCCAAGAACACCGAGTACCCCGGCAATATCACGGGCCTGGGAGGGCTTTTCGCACACATAGAGAATCATCAGGCGGGAACCACGATACGACGTTTTTCCGGTTTGGGATGGCTGCGAAAGAGAATGGCCACGTGGCCCACAATCCCCACCACCTGACCACCACGGGCCGTGGCCAGGGTGGTTGCCAGCTCGGTCTTTTCTTCCTTGTACTCATTGAACTTAATCTTGACCAGTTCATGATCGTTGAAAGCCTGCTCCAATTGCTCTTCCACCGCAGAGGAGAGACCACCTTTGCCAATTTGGATCAAGGGTTTCAAAGGGTGGGCCAGGCCACGGAGATGTTTTTTTTGGGTACTGGTCAAGGGGGTCATGGGTTCACCTGCGTTGACTGTCGATGGCGCGAAGCTGGTTATCCAGTCGCTCCAGGGGATTGTCCGCCGGTTTGGGGACAGTGGTTTTTTTATTGGCGGCCTGGCCGGGTTGATCCTGGCCATATTTGTTCAATTCAGCCGCTTGTTCGTCGAGAGAGGGGTTGGGTCCTCCCACCTCTTTTTTCCACTCCTCCTTCACAGGTTGTTGGGGGGAAGGGGTGGGTTGGCTGCTACATGCGGCGATAACCCCTACCAGCAGTAACAGGGGAAAGAAAGCTCTCATGGTCAATTCTCCTAAACGAAGGTTAAAACTTGATGGCTTCCCCTTCCAGCAATTGAATGATATCCGAGCCTCTGACCGTGGTGCGTCCTTTACTGTGTACCACGATGGCATCCGCCCCGATCTCTCTTGCCTTGGCCCGCATGTTTTCCACCAGAAAGATTTCTGAATTGACATACTCATTGCCCAAGGTTTCCAGATAACCGATCACCTTGTAAGGCTCTCGTGGACGCTCACGCAGCAATTGCACCGAGGTGGTGGCGGCATAGCGGCGGCTGGGATCCACCAGGGAGGCGTTGGTGACCGCCTTGGCCATCATGGTAGCGCAACCACTGCTTGCCAGCAGGGCAACGCCCAAAAATAAGGAAGGCCAGAATTTACCGACTGACTGGCAGGGGAACATGAAATACTTCGCCATCCAACTTCTCCTGTTCTTTTAAACGACGTGCCACATCCTGGGCTTGCTGTTGATTGGTGAAGGGACCGGCATGCACCTGATACATTTTTTTGCCGTTCATCATCAGCAACTCTTCCTGGACCGGCAGTTCCAACTCATTTTTGGCACGCCAAGCCAGCTTTTCCGCCTCACCCCGATGCACGGTAGTGGTCAACCGCACAAAGTAGGAGACCTTACCCGTTGGTGGGGGGGGCGGAGGTGGGGAAGCTGCCTCCTTGGGCTTGGCAGCGGGAACTTCCTCTTTGGGTTTGGCAGCCGGAACTTCTTCTTTGATCGCTGGTGGAGCTTCTTTGGTCGCGGCTGGTGGGGATTCCTGCTCCGCAGCCGGAATTTTGCTCAGGGTCACTTCCGGTTTGAAGCCGCTGTTCAGTTTTGGGGCCGGGGTCCACTTGCCATCGGCAGGTTGGAGAACCTTGCTTTTGGCCTCAGGCGGTGGGGCAGCTTCCTCTTTTTTGGCGGCTGGTGGCGGTGGAGGAGGGGGAGCCTCCTTGACCGGGGGAGCAACCTCCGCCGGGGCAGCGGCATAGTGGGTCGGCACTTCCTGCAACTGGGTGATACAGCCGCCAAGAAAGATGGCTGCCAGCAATGTCAGGGTTGATTTATGGGTATTCATGCAATGTCCTCAAGGTCAATTGGCGAATCCCTTCGCCCAATCCCTTTATTCTAACCGATTTTTGTACGATGAACCAACTGCCGAAAATAATCCAGTCCCTCTTTTGTCTCCTGCTGGTGATAGGGGAGAGCAATTATAGAGTTGGATAACCTGCCAGATCCAAGCCTTTCGGTCTGGATGAATGTTTTCCAGGCAATGGGGCATAATCCAGGGGGCTTTATGGGGTAAACGCGGAATGCTCTGGGTGGCCATGTGCTGGCGAAAGGTTTCTGTATTTGCCTAAGGCGAAAGCCATGTGGAAAGTATCCAACAAAGAGCTGACAGCCAAGATTCAGGGGCTTGTTTTCTCACGGCGACGCCTGGTTGCGGAGAAGAATTTTGCGGACACTCCCCAAAACTCCCAATTTGGTAAGGCGTCCAGGAAATTCTTTCATGAGAGCCTATTCTGAATCGTCGTAAAGTGTGCTGGTGAGGCGTCGTGTGCGTAAATAGCGCAAGAACGGTTCTGGGAGGGACCGGGGGCAACGGGTATGGTCGAAATATTGTGGCACTGCCGGGAAACCAGGCAGAAACAGAGAAAAACTCGATCTGTAGCATTACGGAGAAACCGGTCTGCTCGACCAAGTGCAAAATTTTTAAGGTTTGCCTTTTTTTCTTGACATTCTCACCACTCGGTATAGTATCGCTCCAATATTAATTTTTCCTTATATTGCTGGGTGCGCAATAATCTGCGCTGGTTTTTACGATATTCAAAATTTGGTTGACAATTCTATGGTTATCTTTCCTGTCTCTACCTTCGCACGTATCTTTGAAATCGACGACGATTCTCAAGTTGGTATCTTTCTGCATGAGATTCTTGAACTGGCAGGACATACGGTCATTACCGCGACGGCTGGCGCACTGGGGTTGAATCTGTGTGAACGTAAGCAGCCCGAACTTGGTAATTGCATATCTCATCAAGACGGTCACGGGTGGTCTTTCCGATCTTCGCTCCCTCAAACGGGCACATCCGGATTTGCCGATGATGACCATTTCAGGTGGATACCGCAGCTTCCATGCAACGGACCTGATGAACGTGGCCCGTATCGAACACGCCGATGCCTTGATGTAAAATCCTTTTGGTTGTTAAACGCTGTTGAACACTGTCGTCCGCCTATTGGAGGAAACAAAGAAGGAATAGATTTCTAATGGTGTCATTAGGTGGAGATGTAAGATTTAGTTAGTTACGATATTTTTAAATTCTGTAGAGTTTTATTAATATATTACATTAGTAATTTTTTTGGAGAAAGATGAATGGTTAAATTTTTGCTTATTATTATAATGCTTCTCACTTCGAGTCATAATCTCCTCGCGGATCACTCGGTATTGGTTTCAGGATCAACCACGGTATACGAGACATTTTTCAAGGAAACTGAAGAGCAGCTTAATAGCGAATCGGGTCTGAAATTCGTTTTCCGTAACAACAACTCACTGGATGGATTAACCGATCTGCTCACCGGGCGGGCTCATGTGGCAATGATTTCCGCGCCGCTGGAGCTACTCCTGAAAAAAATTTCCCCCGAACTTGCTGCCAAGGGAAAACAGGTGCATGAGCTTCTTTTGAGGAATGTTCGTCTGCTTGTGATTGTTCACCCCTCTAATCCGGTTACCCGCATTACCACGAAACAATTGCAGCAAATATATTTGGGGCAGGTGCGCAACTGGAAGGAACTCGGGGGACGAGATGCTTCTATTCTGCCCCTGGTTCCCCCCAAGGGAGCAGCAACTCGCGAACTTTTCCAGAAGGAGATTCTCAGTGACCAACCTTGGGGAGAAGAGGTAATCAATATCCGCAAGACTTCCATCATGGCTGTTGCGGTGGCAGAAATCACCGATGCGGTGGGGATAGTCTCCGACATTTTTATAAAAACATCCCATAAGGTGAGCCTGGTGGAAAGTGATCGATCGATCATCAGGCCACTGACTTTGGTGACCACCCAACCTGCGGATCCTGCCTTTCAGGCACTCAAAACCTTTTTGGAACATCATTTCGGGCTGGCGTTGCCCCGCCTTCAAGAGAGATTCTGATCTATGCAATTCAATCGCAAACTTATGATTATTGTCTTTTTTGGCATCTCTCTGCTTCTGATTTTCGGGCTGCTCCATCGCGTGGAAAAGGCTGAGCAGGAGTTTTTCCGAGAAGTGCGTGCCAGTGTGATACATAAGCAGCAGCTATTGAATATTGCTTTACAAGATGACTGGCACCATATCCTGACCGATCTGTCATTGCTTGCTAAAACACAAAGATTTCGTTTGTTGCTTGAGCAGATATCAAAAAACAAGGCGGAAGAAAAAGTCGGCCCCCTAAAGGATCTTCGGAATGAGGTTCAGCAGCGGCTCCAGGAAGTAATCTCCGCAAAGTCAATCTACCACAAGATTACTCTGATTGACACAATGGGACGTGAAGCAGCAGAGATGCGTTTCAAGAACGGTCGCTTCATTGCCAGCGTGCCAAGTGACTCGGAACAACCTGCCATTCTAGAAAATGAACAACCACTGGAGGATCAAAGCCGATCTGATTTTTTTGTCAAGGCCATGCGTCTTAACCAGGGTGAGACGTATGTTTCTCCTTTCTATCTTAATAAGGAGTTTAAAAAGATTGAGATCCCCTACCTTCCTACCATTCACTTTTCCACACCGATTTTTGATGATCAAGACACCCGTTTGGGTTTGCTGGTGCTAAGCTACCGTGGAAAGGCTCTGCTTGATATCCTGAGGTATTTCAATCATAACGGACGTGAAATAGAGCTGCTTGATCAGGATGGTTACTGGCTTTATAATAAAAGTGAAAACAATCTATTCGATTTCGAATTTGACGGTATTTTATCTTTCAGAAGTAGTTTTCCCATGGCTTGGCAAGTAATAAGCTACGGATCCGAAGGCATATTCGAAGATGCCGATAGTATCTACTTATTCCATGAATTCCGACCTTTCTATTATGAAAAAAACAATCTGGATGAATCCTCCCTTTCATCTTTCCTCAAAAGTACCAGCAAGGGTTCAATCGCTCTGGAGGAGTATCACTGGAAAATTGTTTCACGGGTCAACAAGGATCAGTTGAGGGAAGAGTTTGCCCCCGAAAGGGGCAAGATTCTGATTATCGGTGGATTATCGGAATTTTTGCTAATGTTGCTGCTTATGGTAGGTCTTTGGTTGGATGCCCGTAATCGCCAAATCGAACAGGAAAACCAGGACGACCTAAATGCGCAACGTCTGTTCTACCATCTCCAAGCCATCTCCCAGAAAGAACTAGAACTGGAGTCAAAGCTCCAGCTCTTTCTGGATACCCTTCTGACCATTCCATGGCTTCTCGGAAGGTGTGGAGGAGAAATCTCACTGATTTCGCAGAAGAAGCACAATTCTGTCCTTACCGTCACATCAGCCCAGGCGAAGGCTGCTATCGGATGTAGGGCTCACCTTCCAGATGGCTGCCCTGCTTGGCAAGAAAGTAAGCAGGATCGAGCTATTGCATTTAGGGTCTGCGATCATTTGTCGAACGATCATGAAGTACGCCTCTGCTTTCAAATCTTCACCAACGCGCATATCCTGGCCCAAATTGCAATCTATATCGATAGCCAGAACCCCTTGAGCCGGATTTATCTTCATGGCAAATCAGATTTTCCACTAGCGGAAAAGGTCTTGTCTTATATTAACAATTCCTTGCAGCTTCTGAACGAATTGGTAATCCAAGAACATAACCGAGAAGAGCTTCGCAAGTTTAAGCGCGTTGTTGAGCAGAGTCCCGTATCTGTGGTGATCACAGATACTGAAGGGAGTATCGAATATGTGAACCGGCAGTTCACTCAGGTATCGGGCTACACCTTTGAGGAGTTGCTCGGCAAAAATCCACGTCTCATAAAATCAAACCAGCACACCGTCGAGTTCTATTTGGAAATGTGGCGTACCCTTGGGCAAGGGCAGCAGTGGCAGGGTGAGCTTTGTAACCGCCGCAAAGATGGATCAATTTACTGGGAATCAGCCGTGATCTCACCGATCCGCGATAAGGCTGGGAGGATTACCCACTATGTGGGGATTAAGGTGGATATCACAAGGGAACGACAAGCTCGGGAAGAACGAAGTAAACTTGAAGGTCAGCTTCGCCAAGCGCAGAAAATGGAGGCACTGGGACAGTTGACCGGCGGTATTGCACACGATTTTAACAATATACTTGCAGCCATCAAAGGGTTTTCCGAGTTGGCCATGGTGCGTTTTGCTCAAGATAACTCAAGCAAGCTACACCATTATTTGGAAAACATTTTAACAGCATCGGCTCGTGCACAGGGTCTCATTGCCCAAATGATGAGTTTTTCACGTACCCAGGAATCCGAAGTGAAACGTGTCGTTCTGCCCCCCTTGGTTAAGGAAGTCATTAAGCTGGTGCGAGCTACCCTCCCTGCAAGTATTTCAATTACAGTCACTATAGATGCAAATGATGCTTCAATTAATGCTGATCCGGTTCAATTACATCAAACCATGATGAACCTATTTATCAATGCCCGTGATGCTCTTCAAGGAAAAGGGCGTATTGATGTTAGCGTTTCCCTTTGTGCCAGTATGGATTGAGACACCAAAGCCATGCTAAATTAATGTAGGGCGAAAGGGTGTTGACACGATGGGACTGCTTCAGGTGAACAAGGAAACCAAGATGGTTGGCATGCAGGCACAGCAAGACGAAAGATCATCCCCCATTGGCATTGTTGTGCCAGGAGGGTTTC
>JADFXB010000047.1 GCA_015233935.1 Magnetococcales bacterium
GAAGGGGTGGAGGTGGAAGTTGCCTTGCCGGTGACAGGGGATCCCCGTCAACGCGCCCTGGCCATGGGAAAGGAAGAAGCCTTCAATCGACTGATGCTGCGCATGATTCCCACCGATGAACGCAATAAAAGACGGGATGCCCTACAGGCCATGCGCAAAGAGGTTGGGACGGTGGCGGAACGGGTGGTGATCCGCTCGGAAAATCGGCGGGATCATCTTTTATCTGTGGTGGTGGATGTTTTCTTTTCTGAAGAAGGGCTTCGTCGTCTGCTGGAAAAACAAAGCGGATTGGCATTCAATATCACTTCCTATCCACCTGTATTACTGTTATTGGGGGATGAAAAAACCGGGGAAGTGATTATGGATCGGGAACGGACCCTCTTTAAAGAAGTCATCGCCATCAGCAAAGTGCAAGGATTTTCTCTGGCCAAACCTTTGGATGATATGGATGACATGGTCAATATTTCCTGGACTGCCTTACGCAACAAAGATCCCCAACTCATGCGGTGGTTGACCTCCCGTTATCCTGCCCGTAGCATTTGGGTAGTGGCCCAAACCACCGGCAAGAAAGACAAACAACAACTCTTACTCAATGAAATTTTGGAAGATGGCACCAGCAAAGAATATCGGGAACCTGTGACCGCCTTGGAGGGAGAACCGCTTACTGTGGCCATCAAAACTTTGACCAGTCGGGTGATGGACAGTTGGTTGCAATCCCACCTGATCCATCCCGGATTACGCCATGACCTGATCTTGCGCCTGCAACACGGTCCTGATTTGACCAAACAAAATAATGCGGTCAACGGCATGCGCAAAATTCCCGGTGTAATGCAACTTTCCTTTATACAAATGCATGCCTGGGAGAGTGTGTTGAAGGTGGTATATGAGGGAGAAAACAGTCGGCTGGCCACCGCTCTGAATGCTCTGGGAATGGTGGTGGAACAAAGCGATGGAGAATGGGTGGCAAAACTGCCATGAATTTACCCAATGCACTGACGTTGCTAAGAATTTTTTTGGTTCCAGCCTTTATCTATGAGGTAATGGAAGACCATTATGATATGGCGTTGTGGTTTTTTTTGGTGGCGGCCATCACCGATGGATTGGATGGCTTCATCGCCACCCGGTTCAATCAGCGTACCGAGGTGGGGGCCTATTTGGATCCACTGGCCGATAAATTGCTCTTGACGGCGGGCTATCTCACCCTGACCTATAAGGGACATATGGATTACTGGTTGACCATGCTGGTGGTGGGCAGGGATATGTTGATTGTTGGTGGGGCGATTCTTTATCAAATGCTCACCAATGCCCTGCGCATGGAACCCTTGATGGTCAGCAAGGTCAATACTGTCATGCAAATTGTCCTCCTGGTCATGGTACTGTTCCATCTTACCCATGATTGGCCATTATCCACCTTGGTGGAGACAACCATCGTTCTGGTGGTTCTCACTACTGTGGTGTCTGGGGTTTCCTATGCCATGGTGTGGACCACCCGCGCCACCCATGGCAGGAAGTGAGAATCCCCATGGTGCGCACCAGTCAATTGATTCTTAACTTTGATCTAAACCCGGTGTTGACCTTCGATGCTCTGGTGGTGGGGGAGGGCAACCGTCTGGCGGTGGAGGCCACCCATCGCTTGTTGAGCGCGGGAACGGGCATCCTTACTTTAGTTGGCGGAGAGGGGGTGGGCAAGAGCCATTTATTGGCGGCGGCCATGGATCACCATCGTCGTCAAGGCGGGGAGGCGGCTTGCTTGCAGGTATCCGCGTTGCTTCCGCATGTGGGGGAAATGGGGGAGGGCATGCTGGTTCGCCTGTTGCAGGAGCATACCCATTGTGGTCTGGTCACCGTGGATGGTCTGGAACTCCTGGCGGACTCTCCCGGTTTGCAGGAGGTGGTTCTTTATTTATTTAATCAATTACGTGCGGAAAAACGCCTCCTGTTGATGGCCAGTCGTTTGTTTCCTGGTCAATTGCAAAACATTCGGGAGGATTTGCGCACCCGTCTGGCCTGGGGAGCGGTGGTTGCTTTGGACCCTCCCAGTGATGACATGCTGGGCCAGATTTTGCACAAACTGGCCAGTGACCGTCAGGTTAATCTGGCGGTTGGGGTCATCCAATATTTGGTCACCCGTCTACCCCGCCGGATCCCCGTCTATTTACACGCCATCGCCCAACTGGACCACGCCGGTCTAACCCAACAACGCCCCATCACCATCGCCCTGGCCAAAGAGGTGTTGGAGGAGTTGCATCCAGAACGGGTTGCTGGAGAAACAACCCGTTAATATCGCCGGGGAGGAGTTGGAAGTTGTCTTATGGTTCTATGTCAGATTCATTCATAGCTTATTGTTGTAACCTAAACTGAAAATTGGGGTTTTAAGGAATCCAGTCATGCAGATTGAATCCATACGCTTAAAAAACTTTAAGTGCTTTCAGAACGTGGAGATGAAGGATATCCCTCGCTTCTGTGTTTTGGTTGGTGCTAATGGGACTGGCAAATCCACCCTGTTCAATGACTTTGGTTTCTTGCGGGAGTCTTTTTCCAGCAACATTCACACGGCATTGGTTAAAATGGGGGGGAGTCGGGGGTTCCAGGAGGTACGCAGCCGTGGAAGTGATGGGGAGATCGAAATTGAACTGAAATTTCGTATTAAAAGTGGTGGCCCACTGGCTACCTACTTTCTTGCTATCGATGAACGGGATGGCTACCCGGTGGTGAGCCGCGAATTGTTGAAATATCGGCGTGGTAGCCATGGTCAACCTTGGCATTTTCTCGATTTTCGCTTAGGAACTGGTACCGCAGTTGTCAATGAATTGGAAGAGGTGACAGATGTCAATCTTCTCAAAAGAGAGACACAAACATTAAAATCAAGAGATATCCTGGCCATCAAAGGCTTGTCACAGTTTGAACGTTTTCCTGTGGTAAAAGAACTGGGAAATTTGATTGAGAATTGGTACGTCTCCGATTTTCACATCAATCGTGCCAGGCCTGAACAGGAAACAGGATATGCGGAACACCTTTCAACCGAAGGGGAAAATCTCTCCCTGATGATCCAATTTCTCTATACCAGGCATCGCAAGGTATTCGATAAAATATTGAAAAAGTTGGCACAGCGCATTCCCGGTATTGTCAAAGTGGATGCCAAAACAACGGAAGAGGGACGGGTGTTACTCCGTTTTCAGGATAATGCCTTCAAGGATCCTTTTCTGGCGCGTTATGTATCCGATGGCACCATCAAAATGCTGGCCTACTTGACCCTTCTCTATGATCCAAAACCCCATCCCTTGTTATGCGTCGAAGAACCGGAAAATCAACTCTATCCATCCCTGCTCACAGAATTGGCGGAGGAGTTCCGCTCTTATGCCAACCAGGGCGGACAAGTTTTTGTTTCCACCCACTCCCCTGATTTTCTCAATGCGACGACCATTGATGATGTCTTCTGGCTCACCAAGCAAAAAGGTTACACACAGGTCATAAGGGCACGGGATAACCAACAACTGGTTACCTTTATGGCCGATGGAGACAAAATGGGTTACCTGTGGAAACAGGGATTTTTTCCAGGCGTGGAGCCTTGATCATGCAACTTGTTTTCTTTTTGGAAGAACTCTCCGCCAAGGAGCTGCTCAAGGAACTCCTGCCACGATTGGTTCCCAATCATGTAACCCTGCAATTTGTTGTCTTTGAAGGTAAACAGGATTTGGAAAAGCAGCTTCCCAGAAAACTTCGACAATGGCATTTGCCAGACTGCCGATTTGTGGTATTGCGCGACAGGGATGCAGGAAATTGCTATGCCATTAAGGGGAAATTGCGCGCTTTGTGTGACGATGCTGGCCGGGAAGATGTGTTGATTCGCATTGCTTGCCGTGAATTGGAATCATGGTATTTGGGGGACCTGGCTTCAGTGGCAAAAGCCCTCGATGCTGAAAGTGTGGCCGCACAACAAGGAAATCGCAAATACCGGGAACCGGATGCCTTGGACAACCCTTATCAAGAACTTTGCAGACTGGCTCCCACTTACCAGAAAGTTGCAGGATCACGCGAGCTTGGGAAAGTGATGGACTGGAAGAATAACCATTCGCATAGTTTTAATGTTTTTATTAATGGTGTCCTTGGTATGTTGGAATAATTGTCAATAAGAGAGTTCATGGTTCAACGCCTCCCCATACCCCGTCCCTGGTGACCGTGGTTGGGCTGTAGGAGAGTGGCGCGGGATTCGGGGGGGAGTTGGGCTGCGGTTTCCACCAAGGCTTGATGCCAGAGTGCCTGGACCTGCTGGCTGCTCTCCCGTAACTGGGCCAAGGCGCGCTGAACCTCTTTTTCATCCCACTGGGGGCTGGAAAGTTGATCCGTCACCCTTTGACGGGCACGCTTTACCCCTTGCATGGATTCATGAATCTCTCGACCATGTTTTGCCCATGCCTGCTCCGACATGGCGGGCACGCCCCCCTTGCCCATTCCCCCGCCCATCATGCGCCCTTCCATGCCGCTCATGGGAGGCGGGGGAGTCTGGGGCCAATATTTTCCCGCCAGCAACCCCGCCAAAAACAGGTTGGTTACCAAAGAGATAAACAAAATCCAAATCAAACGTTTCTGGTTATCAGGGTTCATTCTCTAACTCCCCCGGCAAACCTTGCATCAGTTCCACCACCTCTTGCCAGGCTGGATCCTCGCTGACAGGGGGTGCCCACATGCTGCCCATGCCCAGCCCCAACATAGCAGACAAGGCCAAAGCCGCCACCGGCTGCCACAAAGGACCAAACGGCCACCACCAAAAACCCGACTCCCGCCTCTGTTGACCAATGGCCAGTACCCGCTTGCGCAAGTCAGAAGGAACTTCCTCCAAAGCAAGGGCCGACAACGCCTCATCCAAGGAATTTTCCTGCGCCACCCATTCTTGTGGGGCGTGCCCCTCCACCCGGTCCGGCCAACGGCGGGGATCGGCTCCATAACATGCAAGTTGTCGGCGTAAGGCTTCCTGTTTGTCTGTTGATGGTTCCATAATGGTCACCTTGCTGGTTAGCAATCCTCTTTCAAGGAGGCCAACTGGCTGCGTAATTTTCTGCGTCCTCTCGCAAGCAGGGATTCCAGGGCCTCACGGCCAACCTGCATCACCCCACAGGCCTGTTGCACACCCACATCCAAAAAATGAATCAAGGTAATGGCCTCTCTTTGTCGCAATGGCAAATTGGCCAGAGCCTGGCGCACCTGCCGCTGCCTGTCTGCCGTCAGCAAATGTTGCAGAGGGGAAGGGGCGGTGTCTTCCTCCTCCTCTGCCATTTCCAGGGGGGACCACTCCCGGCGGTTGCGCAAGCGGTCCATGGCCAGATTGTGGATCACCCGATAGAGCCAGGTATCAATTCGCGCCAGGGGCTGCCAACTTGGAGCCTGTTGCCACAATCGGCTGAAAGCCTCCCAGGTAACCTCCTCTGCCTCTTGATCCTGATGCAACAATCGCTTGGCCAGGGTTAGGGCACGGGGTAACAACCGGTCACACAACCCACGCCAGGCTGCCTGATCACCAGAGGCGATCCGCTCCATCCAGTGGGCATCAACCTCAATGCTCTCTGACGTGGGTTCCCTGGTGATCATGCATGATTACCAGGGGCGACCCCAAGGGGTCATGCCATGCCGCCATCCCATTGGGGGGCGATTCATTCCACCCGCCATCCCCGGCGGAACAAAGGCAAGAAATTCTTCCTGGCTCAGGGTGCCATCCTTGTTGCTGTCCATTTGGCTGAAATGGGACGCACGCATGGTTTTGACCTCCGAGGGAGTGATTTGACCATCCTGGTTGGCATCCATCCATCCACCGCAAGGTCCCATTCCGCGCCCTTGTGGCGGGGCTGCCTGGGCCAGTGTGACCACAGAAAGTCCGATTGCCAATACAGCCAAAGTCAACTTGTTCATTATCGTACTCCTTGGTTGGCAGGTTGCACCATTTTTTTCCCTTCTGTACCTTTAAACGGTGGTAAAATCTGTTTCCGTCGCACCCCGGCAAGAAAAAAATCGGTTATTTGGCATTGTTGTCCACCAGGAGTTGCCCCACCATGACAACCCCCGTCAATCCGGCTCTGCAAGGAAAAATCACCGCACTGGAAGGGCAGGTGACTGCTCTGACAGCCTTTTTTCAGTTGGAACGGGCGGCCCGGCGGGCGGAAAATCTTGATCAACTGGCCTTTGTCATGGTCAATGACAGCCACCGCTTGTTTCACTATCGGCAAGCCCTACTGGTGCAATGGCAGTATGGCAATCGTCCCATCTGGCTGGCCGCCTCCGGGGTGGATCAGGTGGATGGCCAGGCCCCCTTTCTGCAATGGTTGAGCAAAGTGGTGCGTCATGGTCTCAATCGGCAAAACCGGATTCAGTTTCAACACATTCTACAAACCAGTCTGCCTGAAGCTTTGTTGGCAGAGGGAACCCAGTGGGCTGCCGGAGATGTGGCCTGGTGTCCCCTGGAGGCCAAGGGAAGTTTGGGATTGGTGCTGATTCGGGAAGAGGCATGGAGCGAAGGAGAACAACAGTTACTGGGCCACATGGCAGAGGTTTATGGCCATGCCTGGCGTGCCCTGCAACCACGCCGACTGGGGGTTTCCCTGCTGGAAGGTGCCTCCTGGCGTCGCTGGTTGATACCCGCCGCAGTGGCTGTGGCCATGATGATCCCTGTTCGCCTCTCCGAACTGGCCCCCGCCCAGGTGGTGGCCCGTAATCCCTGGTTGGTCACCGCTCCCCTGGATGGAGTGATTCAAAAAATTCATGTGCAACCCAACCAGTTGGTGAAAGAGGGAGAGCTTCTCTTTACCCTGGAAGATACCGCCCTGCGCAATCGGCTGGAAGTGGCTCGCAAGGTGTTGGCGGTAGCCTCTGCCCAGTTTCAGAGCACCCGGCAGAAAGCCTTCGCCGATGAACGCAGCAAGGGGGAATTGCTCATGCTGCGGGCCAAAGTGGAAGAAAAGCAGGCAGAAGTGGTCTACACCGAAGAATTGCTGCAACAAAGCCAAGTGGTGGCCCCTAAAGAAGGGGTGGCCCTCTTTGAAGGGGTGGACGATTGGCAGGGCAAGCCGGTCAAGGTGGGGGAGCGGGTGATGACCCTTGCCCATCCCAAGGATGCCGAAATGGAAATTCTCCTACCCGCCAACAAGGGTTTCATCCCAGAAGAAAATGCCCAGGTCTCCCTCTTTCTCAATACCGATCCCACCCATCCCCTGGCGGGTTCCATCCGACTCATGGGCTATGAACCCTTTCCGGCTGCCGATAACGTCCTTTCCTACCGTCTGCGGGCCAGCCTGACCGAGCAGGAAAGCCTGCCCCGTCTGGGACTCATGGGAACCGCCCGTATTCAGGGTAACTGGGTTCCCTTGATCTATTATCTTCTGCGGCGTCCCTATACCAGTTTGCGCCAGGGAATCGGATTGTGAGCGATCAACTGCCCCCCTTGCGGGAGGAGTTGCGCCTTTATCCCGGTCCTCAACGGGAAAATGGCGAACCCACTTGGACCTTGCAGGATCCATTGCGTAATCGCTTTTTCCGTATTGGTTGGTTTGAATTTGAAATTTTAAGCCGTTGGCATTTGGGCAACGCCCAACTGGTCACCGCCGAAATCAACCGTCAGACCCCTTTGCAACTGGCGGTGGAAGAGGTGGAGCAATTTCGGGATTTTTTATTAAGAGAAATGTTGTTGTTTGCCGGACACCCGACGGTGCAGGAGCGTTTGAACCAACAGGCCAAGTCCCAAAAGACAAACCTT
Organism: Magnetococcales bacterium; assembly: GCA_015233935.1. Taxonomy (GTDB): domain Bacteria; phylum Pseudomonadota; class Magnetococcia; order Magnetococcales; family JADFXB01; genus JADFXB01. The sequence goes on from JADFXB010000047.1 coordinate 7,742, forward strand.
TGGCAAAAGCTTTTAAAAAACTATCTCTTTTTCCGCATTCCTCTTTTTCACCCCGACGCCTTCCTCACCGCAACCCTTCCCTGGGTGCGGGCCATGTTTCGTCCAGGGATTGGCATTGGATTAGTCTTGCTGGCCCTGTTGGGTCTATATTTGGCCGGGCGGCAGTGGGAAGATTTTCTGCATACCTTTGTCCATCTCAATCAATGGCAAGGGTTGGCCTGGTTTGCCCTCTCTCTTACCCTCACCAAGGTGGCCCATGAATTGGGACACGCCTATGCCGCCAAACATTATGGTCTGCAAGTTCCGGTCATGGGGGTTGCCTTTCTGGTTTTGTGGCCAGTGCTGTATACCGATATGAGCGAAGGGTGGAAGTTAAACCAACGCCATCAACGCATGGTGTTGGCCGCCTCCGGGGTGATGGTGGAATTGGGATTGGCTTTGTTGGCCACCCTGTTGTGGAGTTTCACCCCCGATGGCCCCTTACGCAGTGCCTTGTTTTTGCAGGCTACAACCTCTTGGATTGCCACTTTGTTGGTCAATCTGAGTCCTTTCATGCGTTTTGATGGCTATTATTTATTTTCCGATCTATTGGATATTCCCAACTTGCAGGAGCGGGCCTTTGCCCTGGGACGCTGGTCCATGCGGCGTCTTTTGCTGGGGCTTCCCATACCGCCCCCTGAGCTGTTTTCCATCTGGCGGCAGCGATTGTTGATCTTCTATGCCTGGTTGACCTGGGTGTACCGATTGACCCTCTTCACCGGTGTTGCCTTGATGGTCTACCACTTTTTTTTCAAGGCCTTGGGCTTGGTTTTGTTCGTGGTAGAAGTGGGTTGGTTTATTCTCCTGCCCATCTATAAAGAACTGAAAGTATGGTGGAGTATGCGTCCGTTGCTGACCTGGAACCGAAATAGCGTGATCCTCTCCCTCTTACTGGCAGGTTTACTGTTGCTCCTCCTGCTCCCCTGGCAGCGGCATGTCACCCTGCCCGCCTTGTTGCAAGGGGCCAACCAGACTGGCATCTATGCCTCCGGTGCCTCCCGTCTGGTCTCGGTGGCGGTGCGGGATGGTCAGGTGGTGCGAACCGGGGAGACCTTGTTTATCCTGGAATCTCCCTCCTTGACCTTTCAGCGGGATCAAGCGGCCAGACAGGTTGAACAGTTGGAGGAGAGTCTTAAAAGGCAGGTGGCGGTGGCGGAACTGGCCGACCAGGCAGTAATCACCCAGCAAGAGTTGGACAAGGCTTTGACCAGTCATGTGGGACTGCAACAACAGGTGGAGCGGCTGCACATTCGTGCCCCGTCTGATGGTGTGATTCGAGAGTTGACCCCCGGCCTGCATCCTGGTCGTTGGTTGAATGAAGAAAGTCGCCTGGCCTTACTGGTTTCTGATGAAAGCATGATCTTGCAGGGCTTTGCCGGAGAAGAGGAGTTGCAACGTTTACAGGTTGGCCAGCCCTGTCACTTTATCGCCGATCGTCCCGAACTGCCCACCTTGCCCTGTCAGGTGGAAGTGGTAGGCATGGCAGCCTTAAAGGAACTTTCTCACCCTGCCATGGCCTCCATTTACGGCGGACCACTGGCGGTGGATCATCAGCCTCCAGGTCGATTGCTGCTGCGCCAGGCCACCTATCCCATTCGTTTGGTGGTGGCAGATGAACAACCGGTTGGACAAAGCTTACGGGGGGTGGCCGTGATCCAGAGTCATGGTCAAAGCCCGCTCATGATCATCTGGCAACGTTTGGTGGGAGTGTTGATTCGTGAAAGTGGCTTTTAATAGCTCTTCAAATGCAACACAACAGGGGATATAATTACCTGCTTTCTGGGCCAGGGTCTTTTTTCAGCCAATCTGTGGAAAAAATGAATGAAAGTTCAATGCCCCAATAAATTATGTCAGACCATTTTTGAGGTCAGCGTCCAGAGGTTACCCTTTGATCGACCTAAAAAATTGCGTTGCGCCTATTGCAAGAGTGTTTTTTATGTGGAACGACCGGCAGGGGAGTCGGAGGTAGAGGGTATTCCCGATGCGGAATTTACCATGTTGCTCAATCTTTCCAATCGTAACCGGGAGAATGATGCACCCAGCTTTGAGCAATACGTACAACAAAAAAAATATGCCAGACGCCCCAATATTTTACCGGTTGCCAGTGAAAGCCCCATTTTTAATGATCCTCCCTCCTTTCGCCATGATCCTGAACCAGTAGGCGATGAAGATGTCCCCTTTATGCGGGCAGCCCCTGGCGGGAGGGATATTCGGGATATGAATTTTGTACCGCCACCCACCGATCAAGTGTTCCAAAAGGTGTCGGCATCCAATGCCAAAAAATCGGATATGTTGATCAAGACCGAATGGTTGACAGGGTTGTCACCAGAAGATTCCCTGGAGTTTGCCCAGTATTGGGAGGTTTTTTTCGGACGCGCCCTTTCACCCCTCTTTAAGCCCAAGGAGCGCAACTCCTTTTTTTGCCTCATTTATTCCGGTGAAATTGGCCTTTATCGCTCGGAAGCCGACTATGTGAAAAAAAATCGCCCCCTCCTGCAACTGGGCCGGGGGGCATGTCTGGGTGAGCAATCCATCTTTCGGGTCTATCCCCGCACTCTTTACGCCTTATTGGAGAGGGATGCCTATCTTCTGCTCCTCACCCGCAAGCAGGCAAGAGAAATGGCCATTCACCATCCCCACCTTTGGCAGGCCATGGCCAATAAGCTGCTTTTGCAATTGTCGGAAATTGTTTCCCAAATGGTGGCCCCGGAACAGTTGGAAGTATTCTCCGTCATGTCCAAGGTGTTTTTGGAAAAGGGTTGAGGTATCAACCTGTTCCACCATGTACTGCCAGCCAGGTGGGAGCATTGCCGGTCACCAGGTTGTCTACCCTTGTCTGATCCACCGTCCCCTGCCAGTTTGGCGCACCATTCTGAAGAACTGTTTCCACCCCAGCCGGGATACTCGGTTGATAGAGATAGTTACTGTCTGTGTTCACTGTCTCCGATAGTACAAAAGGCAGGGAGCCTGTAGCCGATTGGCTACGGGATGATTGACGTTGCCCCCCAGCGGCCCCTTCAACAAAACTGGAGGAGAGGTTCAAATCATAATTGGTGGTCCCCGATCCTTGTCTGACCACCACATAGTAGAGACCTGCCGCCAATGTGGCATTCAGGCTTTCATCTCCCAGGGTTTGACTGCTGGCTGAGATATTGTTTTTCCAGTTGTCCAGCCAGTTGGCCAGGGCGAGATCGGGGAGGGTTGCATTCAGGTCCACACCCTGCACCAAAAACAGTTCCGCATCAGCCGTCATGTTGGTGAGGGAAGCGGTGAATTGTCGCTCTGAATCCAGAGTGAAGCTATAGAAATCAAGAGGATCGCTATCACCAACGGAATCTTGCCGTAGTATATTACTCGTCAGTTCACCCAAAGCCTTATCGGTGAAATCGGTGGTAATGGTCAAGTTGTCTGCGGCGGCGTCAGAATTAACAGCAGTAACAGCCAGTTGGTAGAGGGTGTTGCCACTGAATTGTCGTACCGCAACATAATAGGTGCCTGCCGATAATGTGTTTTGCAGGGTTTCATTAGTGGTCCCACGAGTGGAGGCAGAAAAAACAGTGTCGCTGTACAGTTGATCCAGCCAGTCCACTATCTGGATTTCCGGTGCGTCGTTCTGCCAATTCATGGCATCCAACAGGAAAATATCCGCATCCTGGTTGAGACCGGAAAGAGTAATACCCACCTGTTGGGTGGTCCCCAGGGTAAACAGGTAGATATCCAGCGGATCATTGTCGCCCACATAACCAGTGATGTTGGCACTCCAGTCGGTGGCTCTGGCTTCACTCTGAAATTCGTTGCCCAAAAAGAGGGGTGAATCCCCCAAGGATTCGGGTGGATCGGTAAAGGTTGGATTGAGTGTCAGTTGATAAGAAGTGTTGCTGTTCAGGGTAGGACTACTCACCTTTACCCAATAGGTCCCCGCCGCCAAGGCTAATTCCAGAGATTCCTGGGGGGCGACTCCATCGCTGGAGGAATCAATCAGAACGGTTCCTCCTTGCTCATAGAGATAGAGATTGAGGTTACCTATAAACCCGGTCAATCCCAAGCCCACTATGGTTTCCGAAGCCAATTCAAAGGAGTAGAACTCCTCATTGTCCGAGCCAGAGGTCATCCCCCAATAGGCGTGGATAGAGTTCAACAATCCCATGGCCAATGGAGCGTTCACTGTATTGACAGCCGTTGTGGGGTCCACCCGCATTTGCAAGGAATAGTCGCTGGACCCCCCAACACCCGCCAGACGAACATAGTAGGTTCCCCGCTGTAGAGTGGCCGTGATTCCACCCTCTATACCAGATGAGAGCACGGATTGACTGGTCAGTGAACTGGTGGGAAAGAGGCTGTACCCCTGGCTGTTAAGGAGGGAGAGGTTGACCAAGCCTTGCAGACCATCCATGGTCACCGACAGTTGACCCGACTCTTGTAAATAGAAGAGATAAAGATCCGTGTCGTTGGTTCGGATTGCACCCTGTTTCACATGATAGGTTTCCGGGGCGAGAGTCCCCACAGGCATGGCGGAGCCGGTTGTACTGCCTGCCTCTCCCAAGTGGTCGATGCTCAACAAATAGTCGGTATTACCCACTTGGGAATAAACAGCGGCATAGTAGGTTCCTGCATTCAATTCCAACTGGATGTTTTCATTGTTGGCACCACCTTGCAGGGAGGAGACCAGCAATAAAGTGCCGTTGGAGCTGAACAATTTCAGATCGGCATCAGCGTCCAGACGAGAAAGCAACAGGGAGAGCATACCCTGGGTACGGTTGTAGAAGCGGAAGAAGTCGATGGAGTTGCCATCTCCCAACCAGCCGTTGCCCGTAAGAATTTCTCCCAACTCGCCTAAGTCGCGACCATTGTCAGGTGTGCTCCCCCCATCGGTAAAAGTGGCGATTTGCAGAGCATAGGTGGAGCTGGCTACGGAACCATTGACATGGGCATAGTAGATACCTGCCGAAAGGGTACGAGAAAGAATTTCCTCCGAGATATCAACTTCCTGGGATGCGGACAGGGTGTTGCCATCCCCATCCAGCAAGTAAAGATCCAGATTGTCCATCATGTCAAACAGGGAGACGACGATATTGTTGCTGCGGGTAAGGACAAAGGTGAAAAAGTCGTCACTGTCACCACTTCCCAGCCATTCGGTAGTGGAGTTGCCAACCGTCATGGTGCGGGCGGTATCCGTGGTATCGCCCGCTATGTCTGCGGTTAAGTCCACCAGCAGGTTGTATTCAGTGGTGGCCGCCGTACCATTGACCAGCAGGTAGTAACTGCCTGGTGCAAGCTGTCGGTCGATTTGTTCGTTGGCGGTATCGCCGTTGGCGGAGGTCATGACGGTCTCCCCAGCCTCATCCAACAGATAAAGGTTGGCATCGGCGGTCAAACCAGAAAGGAACAAACTGACATGTCCGGTGGATTGCATGCCAAAGAGGAGATAATCCGCCGGATCGCTGGTTCCCACCGTACCGGTGACCAACTCACCTCTGGACAGGTTACCAAGAGGGGAGGCTGTATTGACAGACTCACCATTTGCATCCAGGGCGATCAAGTCATAACTCAAAGCATAGCTGGTATGGGCCGTTCCCACCCGTTTGACCATGGCCAGGTAGGAGCCTGCCGTAAGTAAAGCCTGTGCCACATCATTGTCGGTTCCGGTGAGGGTAGAGGACGCGAGCAGGGAAGAACCAGTACTGGAATAAAGGAAGAGATCGGCGTTTTGGTTCATACCGGTTAGGGAGAGAACCACGTTACCATTATTGGTGGTAGTAAAGCGGAAATAGTCGATGGAATCCCCGTTGCCTACCCAACCCTTATTTTCCTCCGACAGTTCGCCCCCTTCTTCCGCTGAACCGCCGGTCTCAGTTGTGAAATTATAGCCAAGTTTATAGTCGGTACTGGTGGAGGCAGTGCCAGTCACCTTGACCATGTAGGTGCCAGCCGTCAGATGATGGTTGATGGTATCGTTGCTGATTCCAGGCAATTGGGAAGAGGTGATGGTGGAAATAATGGACGCGCCATCGGTGCCATAAAGAAAGAGATTGGCATTGGCATTCAGATTGGCAAGGGTAAGGCTGATGTTGCCCGAATCGGCAACCACCAGTCTGTAGAAATCGAGGGTATCATTGACACCCACCCAGCCAGTGGCAGTCACTCCTTTGGTCAGCAAGGCGGTGTCCATGCTGGGGGTGTCCAGGGCGGTATCTTCGGTAGTTTGCAGGGAAAATGTGTATTCCCCTTGATTGGAGCCGATGCGGGAGAGTTTTGCATAATAGGTCCCTGCACCCAATTGCCGTTCAATGATACGTTGGTTACCCTCCTTGGTAGAGCGTACAGGAGATGGAATACCATTGCCTGTCAGCAGGGTAAGTTCCACATCCTTCTCCATACTCCCCAGGGTGAGGGAGACCATGCTGGAGGTGGCAATGGTAAAGCGGTAAAAATCGTTGGGATCACCCGTTCCCAACCAACCGGAAATGGTGTTGGATTTGGCATTGGAGTTGATACCGATATTGTCGCTTGCGATGGTCTGTGTATCAGAGCCGGTATCCTGATTCTGCTCCAATCCAAGCATATAACTGGTACTGTTACTGCCAACAGCCGTTACTTTGACCAGATAAGTACCGGCGGAGAGTTGACTGATAAAATGTTCATCGGTGGAGCCGCTGGCGTTGGTATAAGAAATGGCTCTTTTATTGTTAGAATAGATGGAAATATTAGCATCTTTGGTTAGTTCGGTGAGGCTAAGATCGATGACGCTGGCGGTTTCCAGATTGAAAGAATAGCAATCGTTGGGGTCGCCATTTCCTACCCAACCAAGGGCTGAAGAGGTGAAGAGGGTGGGGGTATCTATTGTGTTGCCGCCGCTTTCTGGTCCACCTCTCAAAGTGATGCCATAAAAAGTGCTGTTGGTGGAGGTGGCACTGACCCTTGCATAATAGGTTCCAGCGGAAAGTTGTTGTTCGATGATCTCATTTTGATTGCCGCCTGAGCGGGAGGCGTAGATGGTTGCTCCTGTTCGGGAAATCAGAAAGAGATTGGCATCCTTTTCCATGTTAAACAGTTGAATCTTGGCATGGCCTGCGGTGTCCATGACAAATGTATAATAGTCATGGGGATCGTTATGACCAATAAAGTTATCCCAAGAGTAGCTGGTGAGGCGGGAGAGGGTATAGGTGGAATCGCTCTTACCAATATTGGTGATGGGAACGTTAAAAATGCCGGAGGGAATGTTGTACTGGATGAATTCTTCCTGGCGGCCATTTTTTGTAGATGTGGCGACGGTGTTGTCATTGACCAGCAGGGATAAATTCACATTGTCTGTCAAGTCGCTTAAGAAAAAGGTATTGGTAATCCCAGAATTGTTATCGCCAACAATGTTGTAATCGTTGTCCCATCCAAGAGCCGGATCTGTCGTAGTATCGGCGTTAAGAGTACCGGTTGTGGTATCAAAAAAGGAAATTTCACCCCACGGATTATCCCTATCATTGCCGGGATCCCGATAGGCAAGTCCATATAAATCCAGGGAATAGGAGGTGGAGGCACTACCGCTATTGCCAATTCTGGCATAGTAGGTACCGGCGGAAACCTGGGTAAAGATGGTTTTGCCATCGGTGGTGGCCGTGGATTGAAGCAGACGGGTTTGATTTTCATCCAAAAGATCAAAAGAGGCTGAACCTGTCAATTTGCTCAAGGTAAGAAGAACACCACTCGTTCTGGTGGTGACAAAACGATAGTAGTCAAACGTATTTCCCCGTCCAACCCAACCGGTGGCGGTATAGTTGGAGTAGCTGGACCAGGTGGAAATATTGCCAGCATCTATGGGAGAGTTTGGTCCGGTGGCAACCTGGGAAAGGGGGTCCAGGGTGACCTCTTCACTGGTTAAAGTATAATCAGGAAAGCCTCCTTCACCACGATTGACCCGCACATAATAGACTCCCGGCCACAATAGTTCGGAAATGGAATCGTTAGAGGTTCCAGCTTTTGTGGAAGAGGATAACAGACCATTGGCAGCATCAAAAAGAAAGAGATCCGCATTGGGACTGTCACCGCTCAGGGTAAGGGTCAGGTTGACGGTGGTAAACCAGGGAAGCTCAAATCGGTAAAAATCATAGGTATTCAAATAATTGAGGGTGAGGGTGTAATCGGTGGCAAGTAGACCCTGGCGGGCGGCACGGGCAAAATAGGTTCCGCTATCCAGAAAACGCCGAATGGACTCGGAATTGCTGTCGGTGGTGGCTTGTGAGGAGGTTATCAGGGAGGTGCCCTGATAAAGAAAAAGGTTGAGATCGTTGTCGCTGCCCCGCAAATTCAGGGCATAGTCTCCAGGGGTGGTGATGACAAAACGGTGGAAGTCTTGGGTATCCCCTGTACCCAACCAGCCGGTGGCGGAATAATTTAAATTATCGCTTCCTTCCTCAAAATCCTTAAAGGCATTCATGCCTGTATCAGCGGCAAAGGAGGTGGTGAGTTCATAATCGGTGGCAGAGGTGGTGTTAGCCCGGGAAATTTTCACCAGGTAGCTGCCACCGGTAAGTTGCACATCAATATTTTCTGTATTCTTGCCGGTGAGGATGGAAGAGGCAAGAACACCGGTGCCGTTGGCATTCATAAGATAGAGATTGGCATCAGCGGTGAGACCAGCCAAGGTGAGGGATAGATGACCGGTGGTGGCCAGGGAAATGGTGTAAAAATCCGTACTATCCCCGGACCCCAACCAACCGGAGGCAGAGGTTTTCAGTTCAGTGGCTGTGCCAACGGTGTCCCCGCCGGTATCATCCACCCGTGCCATTTCCAGGGTATAGTCCAAGGCAGTGCTGGTGGTCACCACTTTGGCAAAATAGATGCCGGTAGAAAGCTGATAGCGAATTTCCTCATCGTTCATTTTGGTGGCGGTGGAACTGGCCAACAGGGCCTGGTTTTTGGCGTTGTAAAGATAAAGATTGGCATCCCCATCCTTGTTATCCAAGGTCAGGGTGGTCAGGTTGCTGGTGGTGTCCACAAAAAAAGTATAGACATCTTGCAGATCCCCCCTTCCCAACCAGCCGACCCATTTATTGGTAAGGTCAGTCACCGGATCGACTACGTCGGTGTCGCCTGCCATGGAGAGGGAGAGGGTGTAATCGGTGGTGCCAGAAGTGGCCAATACTTTGGCATAATAGGTTCCGCTGGAGGCCAGGTGCACAGCCAAGGTATCGTTGACCTTACCGCTCTCTGTGGAGGTGGCCAGAACATTGCCATTTTGACTCAGCAATTGGACGTTGGCATTGGCGTCCATGTTGGAGAGGGTCAACAGCACCCTGCCTGCATTGGGAACCAAGAAGCGGAAATAATCTTGATTATCTCCCTGTCCCAGCCAGCCAGTGATGGTTTTGGCGGTTTCCGACAATCTGCCCAGTCCCAAGGAACCAGCAGTGGTATTGCCGCCCAAATCCGGCTTGGCGGACAGGTCGAGGGAATAATGGCTGGCAACCTGGGAGACCGAGGAGACGCGCACATAGTAGGAACCTGCCGTAAGTAACTGATGAATAGAATCCGTTTTGGTTCCTGGAAGTAGGGATGCGTTGAGCTGTGAGGTGCCGTTACCACCGAAGAGATAAAAATTGGCATTGGCCCTCAGGCCGGATAGGGTGATATGGACCTCGTGGGGGGTACTGATGGAAAAGCTGAAATAATCGTTGCTATCCCATTTTCCCACCCAGTTATCGAAGGATTGGTTACCCCGCCCGGTTCCCAACAGGGAACCCAAATTTTGGGCGGTGGTGAGGGAATCGTTGGGTTCACTCATGGGATGCAGCCTTTTGGATAGGTGGTTCAAATGGAAACAAATGCCGAATCCTATTCCATATAACAATGCATTACAATGCCCTATCGGGCCAAGGGAGGATGGTTTTGGCCTGGTTAATTGACAAGGAAGTACAGCGGAGGAATCGAAATTTTACTGGTCGGAGCTTTTGGCGCGTGGTTCCTATGTCTCAACTGTTGCATGGGAGAAGACAACGTTTTGTGAAAATATCTGCACCAAGATGCATCGATGATTTAAGTTATGCTCCCCTGGAGTCTTACTATAGAACATGGCACAAAAAAACCACCCCATCAGCCTGAAGTGGTCATTTTACCGCATCGTATCGAGGGGATTTCTGGTGTGACTACTGGAAAATCTGCTCGATTTTTTCCGCGCCAAAAAGTCTTTTGCTCCACTTTTTCAGAGTATCCAGGTCGGCTTCGAACAGTTTGGAACGTGCCCAGTCGGGAACTGAACCAAAGCGATCCTGGAGAAGGTTAAGCAGCATTTCAGCATTGCCTTTCAGCTCGCCTTTCAGTGCGCCTTTCAGCTCGCCTTTCAGCTCGCCTCTTTGTTCATACTCCATGGCCCATTGTTCAACGCGTGCAGCTAACATGACAACCACCTCCTGAAAAGTTTCGGGAACACGATGTGGGGTATCCACTTTAAGTCGGGTCAAACCAGCCAACAGTAATTCCTTGAACAAATGCTTGACTGGCGGTCCGTCCGGGTGTTTCTCGAACCATATAGAAGCATCCTGGGCTGCGCGTACCATCTCTTCCGGGTTGGCGGGATGCTCCATGCGGAAGAGGATGGCGGACAGGTAGGGGCTTCCCTCCAGCATCTCCTTGGGGTACGCGCCCTCATCAATGACAGAATAACCCATTCCTGGTTGAAAATTCCACAGGGAAGATCCCTCTGGCAGGCGGATCAGGTTTTGCACGTTGGTGGCGGCATGCCAACGGGGTTCACCATTGTAAAGCAGGATTGGAAGGAGAGGGGGCAAGCCGTCTGCCGCCTTCAATTTGCGCTCATCCACCAGTTGCTGATAAAAGAGGAATGCATAACCGCCATAGCGCAATGCCATCCACTCTTCCACCCTGGATTGAAATTCCAGCATGAGGACAATGAACAGGCTGCCGCCCTGGCGGGTAGGGATTTCCCACACCATATCGCCACGTCGCCGTTCCCCCTTCCTGGCTGTCAGTTTACTGTTGTGCCGACGCATTCTTTCCAAATCAAGATGGATCAGCCATTGGGGATCCATGAAAGCCAGAAGCAAATCGGCCACCATCTTGGGGTGGGAGAAGAGATTGTGATAGATGTAGTCGGAATCGCGGGCATGGCGTGGCATAAAATATCTTTCTTTGTTTAGACTGACAGCAAATCATCATTTCCTGAAAATAGAATCATACTCTCGGTATGGACAAGAAGCAATCCGGTCATCCACCTTGTACCAAATGTTGCGTGCCCGGAATGCCAGACATTAGGGAATTATTTTTTCCAGAATCAACACATCAGAAAATGCATCTGCTACCCTCTTTGCTTCAATCGAAAAATCGGATGAACATACCAAGATCATTTTCGAAATTGGGTAGGGAAATTTTGACTCGAACTGCTGCTTCCAGTAGAAGAAAGTTCCCAAATATTGTGTTGCCTCTGGAAAACCAACTTTGCTTTGATAGTGCTTCGCTTGAACCAGCATAACTTCTTGGCGTGGTTCTATGATGATGTAACCGTCAATTCCACCATCCGTTGAGTATCTCGTTACATAACCAACACCATCGTATTTTTCAGCGAGAAATGAAACTGCGGTTAATTCAAAGGATCTGGCATTTTCTTTCCCTGGTTCAATATTGTCTAGTAGTTTCCCAGATTCAGGACCATACTCTTTACCAAATATTGAATTTATTGTAGATGAAAGTATGTCCTCAAACACTTTAGCAACGGCATCCTGGCTTGGTTCATCCTTCATGTTTAGTAAGCCAGATAGCTGGCGAATAACATAATCCAGAAAATTCACCAGGCTGTTGGTAATCATTAAAAGAAGCAAGGTGACGATTATGACTGGCACACCAATACCACTTCCTCCCCCTACTATTCCGATCCCCCCTAAAGAAGCACTCACCCCGACAATGGGGGCAATGGCACCCAATTTCAATTTTTGCGTTAACGTCAACTGTGACCATATTTGCGGGATTTGAGTTTGTATCTGTTCAGATACCAAATGGAATATTTTCAAATCTGCTAATGTATTAGCAAGACTTTTAATCCAAGAGGCTTTGTCCTTAATGCTGGCACCATCAGCGGGAACATTATCTTTGAGTTTTTTTAATTCAACAATTAAAGTATTTAATTTTTTACCGCCAACAAAACCACTCCTTGCTTTATCAAACGATTCACATGCTATCTCATAGATTGATCTTGTTGATTTATTTCCTTCATTATCAATTGACATGGCATACCCCTTTATTGCAAGTGTATTATTATAATATTTAAATAAAAATATTTGCTCTTCATGTATTAAATATGTTTTTAAATGCTAAAAAAAATAAGATCCATTCCTGAAAAAATGACGTAATTTAGGAAAAATATTTAAATCATCTCATAAATACAAGAAAAAGAGAGGAATTCTTGCTGTTTTGCGAAAAAAAAGCCACCTTGAAACGTAGCTTTTCGATGAAAACGGTACGTTATTTTTAAAAGGTGGAGCGTTCGATACCCAGATCAGAAATTCTCTAGCCTACGGATAACTTTTGGACCGAGAAAAGTTCGAGTATCATCCAATACCCAATCTAGACTGCCTTCCTCTAAACTCATTGAAAGACAGCATCTAACGAGTCGGCCACCAAAATTCTCTTGGTCCATCTTTCAAGGGTCTGGAGGTCGGCACTGGCCAATTTGGTCTTGGCCCATTCCGGCGCAGGGCCAAAACGCTCGCCGATCAGGAGCAGCAGACTGCGAACCCCGCCCTCATGAACGCCCTCCTGCCGCCACTCCTTTTTCCTTTCTTTTTTCCAATGCTCAATCCTGGTCTGCAACATGGTGGGCACCTCTTCCAGGTTAAAATGGGCCGTGGGATAAGTCTGCGGTTTCACCCCCAGGGCTGTCAAGGAATACATGAACAGATCGGAAATAGACTGCTGGAGTTCCTCGAACTCCGGGTGTTTTTTCATCCAGGCAATCACCTTCCTGGCCAGTTCGGGCAACTCCTCCGGGGTCACGCAATGGCCAATGCGGACGAGCAGGGAGGAGAGGGAGTTCCGCTCATCCAGCTCTTCAGGCCGATAGCGGACTTCGTCCAGCAGAAAACACTGCCCGTCCGGCTGAAACTTCCAGAGATGGGAGTCTTCGGGTAAACCGATCAGTTCTCGCAGACGGATAGGGGCCATCCAGGGACGGTCGCCATTGTGAATAATCACCGGGAACACCGGCGGCAGAAAACCCATGCGACGGATTCGCTTCTCAGGATGCCATGAGCAATGCTCCACGCATCATCTTAATTTTTCCAGCAAGGGCCGCAACTTGTTTTTATCGGGGATTTTTGCGTAAAAAAAAGCCACCCGTTGAGGTGGCTTTTCGATGACTATCGCTACATTATTTTTAAATGGTGGAGGTGAACGGGATCGAACCGATGACCCCCTGCTTGCAAAGCAGGTGCTCTCCCGACTGAGCTACACCCCCAGATCGTTTGACCACGGCTGGGCGACAAGCAAATAAAAGAAAACACCTGCTGGATTGGGTGATGGTGGGCCTAGGTGGAATCGAACCACCGACCTCACGCTTATCAGGCGTGCGCTCTAACCATCTGAGCTATAGGCCCGTGCCAGGACCGCTCCTGCAAGGAAGACGGAATTTTTATACCAAAGGGGGCCGAGGGTCAAGGAAAAGATATGCTTTTCTCTCGAAAAAATTTCCAACCAGTCCGCAATCACCCCATTTGACCGTAATGGCTGGTAAATTTCTCCCGAATCAATCCTTGCACCGCTGTCATGGCCCTTGGATCCACAAAGACCCTGGCCAGTCGCTGGCGGGCGTGGCCGAGAAAATCGATGGTGGAGGAGGCCTCCTCCGCTGCAGTGACCTTCTCTCCCCTCTGAATCACATAAACCGGCTCCCCTCCCTGAGTCACCCGATAGTGCAAATGGGCGTAAGGGGTGCGGTCCAGGCAGTCCACCAGTACCAACAGTTTCACAGGCAGGGAAACGTTGTCTTCTATAACCAGCAGGGTATCCTGCTCCTGCTGGAAAAAGGCCAATATATCCTGGAAAAAGTTTACATCTTCGATGGAATCATCTACTTCTTCACCACCTGCAAAGGCATGCCATTTCAAACGACGATAGACCGGATGGCGATGTTGCAATAAGCGGGACTTCCACGCCAAATCCCGCAACAAGGGATCCCCGCTGTCGGGAAGGTTTGCCCAACTGCGCAAGGCATAGAGAATCACCGTATCATCCAAGGCTAAATAGTGTTCAACAGAAGGTACACCACCGGTCATGGCTGCGGCCAAAAAGTCTGCCAAGGGTTGGGGTGTCGCCTGGGGGACACGGCCCTGTTGATGCCAATAGGTGGTCAAGGTGCGAAACAGCAGGGTGAGCAGGCTTTCAAAGGCCCGCACCGTTTTGTGATCATAGACCTGCCGATACATATGGTTGCGAGCGGTGAGGTAACTCTCCAAAGCGGAGGGGCCTTTGGAAATGTCCACACACAATCGGGGATTGCCCGCCACCATACCCACCCGCAAAGAATGCAACAGCCACTCCAGATCATAGCGTCCATAGTCCACACCAGTAAAATGGGCATCCCGCAACAAATAGTCCATGCGGTCTGCATCCAGTTGACTGGCAATAATCTGTTTGCCCACACCCCGCACCCCTTGCAAGGGGGCCTCCCCCAGAAAGGCGATAATCTCCCGAATCCAGACCTCGCCATCATACCCTTGGGAGGCGGCAAAGGCGCGTATCAGCCCCGCCGGTCCATTCCCCCTTAACACAATTTGCTGGCTCCAATATTCATGATGGGGAGCGTTGGGATAGATTTCCTGGAACACATGGGAAAAGGGACCATGTCCCACATCATGCAACAAGGCCGCCACCTTGATCTGTACCGCCAGCTCCCGACCGATCAATCCGGGCTGACGGGTCATCAATATTTCCAAAATTCGGCGGGCCAGGTGCATGACCCCCAGGGCGTGGGAAAAACGACTGTGTTCTGCCGATGGATAGATGCGGGAGGCCAAACCCAGTTGGGAGATATGACGCAGACGTTGCATCTCCGGGGTGTCAATCAATTGCAACAGCAACGGGTCCCCATATTCCCAGGGCAGGGGGGAATCCCCCAGCTCCAGGGAAATCATGTTGTGCACCGCGTCGCGGAAAACCTTTTGGGGCATTGTCGTGTACAGGCTACATGACGCTTAGCATCCGCTCCAATGCCACCCGTGCAGGCTGGGCAATGGAGGCGGGGACATGAATGGGATTGACCACATAACCTTCCACCAAATTTTCCAAGGTCCAGCACAAATGTTGGGAGTCGATCCGAAACATGGTGGAACACATGCAAATGATGGGACAAAGAAAATGGATCTCCTTGTCCGGCATTTCGTTTTTCAGTCGATTGACCAGATTGAGTTCCGTACCAATGGCCCATATGGAACCTGGAGGTGAATCCCTTACTACAGATTGAATGCGCTCGGTGGAGCCTAGATCGTCCGCCAGGCGGCAGACCTCCAGGGAGCATTCGGGATGGACAATGACTTTGATGCCCGGATACCTCTCTCGAAACAAATGAACATGTTCCGGCTGGAACATTTGATGCACGGAACAATAGCCATGCCACAAAATAATACGGGCTTTCAGTATCTGTTCCTTGGTGAGACCGCCCAAGGGCAGTTCAGGATTCCAGGTCACCATCTCTTCTTCGGGAATGCCCATGCGAAAGCCGCTGTTGCGTCCCAGGTGTTGATCAGGGAAAAACAAAACCTTGGGGCGTTGGGCAAAGGACCATTCCAAAATTTTGCTGGCATTGGATGAGGTGCAGACGATGCCCCCATGGTTGCCACAAAAAGATTTCAATTCCGCAGAAGAATTGACATAGGTTACCGGGGTGACCATCTCTTCCACCGGCATCAGGGTGGCCATCTCCTGCCAAACCCGTTCCACGGAGGCCAGATCCGCCATATCCGCCATGGAGCAACCGGCGGCCATGTCGGGTAGGATGGCGATTTGCTCAGGGCCAGAGAGCATATCCGCCACTTCCGCCATAAAATGAACCCCGCAAAAGACAATATAACGGGCCTCTTTGCGTTGGGAGGCCAGGCGGGACAATTTCAGGGAGTCACCGGTAAGATCGGCAAATTTATAAACTTCCTCCCGCTGATAGTGGTGGCCCAGGATGACACACTGATCTCCCAGGCGTTGGCGGGCTACCCTGGTACGGTGTTCCACTTCCGCATCGTCCAGTTCATAAAGGGGTTCGAGAGGAACCGGTGGGGTCTGGCTCATGGTCCTGTCTTCCTGATTGTCGATCACAAGAGAGTCGGGCACGACGAAAACCCCCATTCTATCTCAATCCGCATGGGAGATCACATAATAATTTGGCAAAATAATCTACTTCCCATCAGGAAGAATGGTAACTTTGTCTCTTAGGGGGTAATATTATTAAAAAGGTTCCTCTAACAAACCCGCCACCTGTAACCCATGCTCCTTCGACGAGGCGATTTTTCATGATCCAGGGAGATCATTTGACCTTGCCCGCCACCCTCCTTTCTACCCGTGACCTGGCCTGGCGCATACGGCGTCATGTGGTGGAGATGACCCATAGGGGCAACAGCTCCCATATTGGTTCCGGTCTCTCCATCGCCGATGTGTTGGCCGTTCTTTACGGAACCATTCTTCGCCTTCGTCCCCAGGAACCCCAGTGGTCTCTACGGGATCGATTTATTCTCAGCAAAGGTCATGCCGGTGCCGCAGTCTATGCCGTCCTGGCAGAATGTGGTTTCATCCCCCTGGATATGTTGGCCAGCCATTTTCAGGATGGCTCCCTGTTATCCGGTCACATTTCCCATTTGGGCATCCCTGGGGTGGAAATGTCCACCGGTTCTCTTGGCCATGGCCTCTCAG
>JADFXB010000048.1 GCA_015233935.1 Magnetococcales bacterium
CGCCCGTGGGGATGCGACACCGGATTCCGATGTGGATTTATTGATCATCACCCGGGAGGGCTACGGTCTCCATAATAGTCGTCGCCAGGCCATGGCCCGTTTATGGCGTCTGCTGGCGGATGTTCCGATTGCAAAGGATATTGTTTTATTCAGCAGGAATGAGGTAGAAGAGTGGCGCACGGCGAAAAACCATTTGATTGCCCGCGCCATGCAAGAAGGCAAGGCACTGTATGAACAACATTGACCATGCCCAGACACCTTATCAAATTCTCAATATAGACTGTTAAGCGTTAGCTACAGGCAGTAACTTTCCGCCACCCATCCTCCCAATCCTCCTGTATACTTCTTCTGGCTATCCACCAGATGGCCTGCCGCTTGCATCGAAAAGTTATCATCCGTCTGGTACGCCCCACGGAATGAACATTCCCCCCTCCCCTGCGAGTCCATACCATGCAAACATCCATGCTGTTCCAAATTTTGGCTCCACAACACAGTACCATCATCGTGGATGCCGGGGCCAATCCGGTGGATCCGACTGCCCATTATCGCCCACTCTTGGAAACCGGACGCGCTCGGCTGATCGGGTTCGAGCCTCAGGAAGAGGCACTGGCCTTGCTGGAACAAACCAAAGGTCCCTGTGAAACCTACCTGCCTTGGGTGCTTGGAGATGGCAAAGAGCACTCCCTGCAAATGTGCAGTGCCTCCGTCATGACCTCCCTATTGGAACCCAACCCCGTCGCCTGCCAAGCCTTCCACCTTTTCCACGAATTCACCCAGGTGAAAAACCGTCTGCCTGTCCCTACCAGAACCCTGGATCAACTGGATGAAATTCCCCCCATAGACCATCTGAAAATGAATGTGTGCGGATCGGAACTCATGATCCTGTCCCATGGACCGCAAAAACTGGCCAACGTAGCGGTTATCCAGTTGGAAGTGGCTTTTATTCCCCTCTACCTGAATCAACCCACCCAGGGGGAACTGGATATCATGCTGAGAAAAATGGGCATGGTTCCCCACTCCTTTTCCAATATCAAACGGTGGTGCATCAAGCCCTTGATGGTGAACGGCGATCCCCGCATTCCGCTCAATCAATTGCTGGTGGCGGAAATGGTGTACGTGGCCGACTTCCTGCATCCACAACGCCTGTCGGATGAACGACTTAAGCAGATGGCCATCATCCTGCATTACGGCTATCACTCCTACGATCTGGTTTTGTACTGTCTCGAAGAACTGGCCAGGCGCGGAACCATCCACCAGGAGCCAGGCAATTGGTATCTGGATTTCGCCATGTCCTCCCGCTCCTGATTATTCCCCTGTTGCCCTTTTGAACGTTTCATTGGTATGGGACTATTGCATCCGTGAAACAGATATGGAAAGCAAATAAAACGATTAATTTAACGTAAATTATTGTTATTAATGCATTTATTGTAATGGTCTTAATCTTGCTTTATTGTTTGGCAGGAAAGAACAGCCTGCCATCGAGATCATGATGAATCCGTCCATTGCAGAGATATTTACAAATAAATCTGTCCTTATTACCGGAGGAATAGGATTTATTGGCTCTTCTCTCGCCCGCAGGTTGGTGGGAATGGGAGCCATGGTGACGGTGCTGGATAGCATGGTTCCAGAATACGGTGGGAACAAGTTTAATCTGGTCGGGATGGAGCAGTTCCTCCGAATCAATATTTCGGATATGAGGGATCCCTACAGTATTTCCTTTCTGGTGGATGGCCAGGATTATCTTTTTAATCTGGCCGGACAAACCAGCCATATGGAATCCATGTCGGATCCACTGACCGATCTCCATATCAACGTAACATCACAGGTATCCTTACTGGAGGCCTGCCGTCGGTTAAATTCAAATATTCGTATTGTTTTTTTATCTACCAGACAAATCTATGGCCTATCCCGCTATCTACCGGTGGATGAACTACATCCCGAAGATCCGGTGGATGTCAATGGAATCAACAAGTTGGCTAGTGAGAAATATCATATTTTATACTCAAAGATGTATAATATGCAATGCAGCATTTTAAGATTGACCAACACCTACGGTCCCAGAATGCGCATCAAGGATGCCAGGCAAATGTTTTTGGGATACTGGTTGCGGCAGCTTTTGGAAGATAAACCATTTCAGGTGTGGGGAGGAGAGCAGTACCGGGACTTCACCTTTGTGGAAGATGTGGTGGATGCCATTCTTTTGTGTGCCTCGGCAACCTCGGCGAACGGTTGCGTCTTCAACCTGGGAGGGCCGGAAGTGATGACGCTGAAGGAGTTGGCAGACCAATTGATCGCCGTCAACCGGGGTGGTTTCTATAATATTGTCTCGTTCCCGGAAAATCGGAAGAAAATTGATATAGGTGATTTTTATTGTAATTTCAACAAAATCAGGAACACCTTGGGCTGGCATCCGCAGACAACCATCCTGGAGGGGCTGGAGCGAACGCTTGAGTACTACCGGGAAAATATGAGGTATTATATATGAATATTCAGAGAAAGTTTGATCTATCCTATATGGAGTTATCGGTTCCCCAAGCCTTTCCGCTGGGACGTTACCTGGCACACCAAAGAATTGTGCTGGAGACGGTAAAGCGGGTGCTGGAGCGTGGCTGGTATGTGCTGGGAACTGAGACAGAATCCTTTGAAAGAGAGTTCGCACAGTATTTGGGGGTTGCCAAGGCCATTGGTGTGGGCAACGGGACCGATGCGTTAGAGTTGTGCCTGCGCGGCTGTGGTGTCGGACCGGGAGACAAGGTGGTCACGGTATCCCATACGGCGGTTGCCACGGTCGCTGCCATCCTGCGTATTGGGGCGGTTCCCTGGTTGGTGGATGTGGAGCCTGGATCCTTGTGCATGGATCCCCATGCACTGGAACAGGTTTTGGAACAGGATCGGTGCGCTGGCTCTGGCATCCGCGCCATTGTTCCGGTTCATCTTTATGGTCGGATGGCAGACATGCCCGCCATTATGGAGTTGGCCGCCCAGTACGGTGATGTGCCGGTGATCGAGGATTGTGCCCAGGCAACGGGGGCCAGTTGGCAAGGGCGCAAGGCGGGCAGTTGGGGGAAGGCGGCGGCCTTCAGCTTCTACCCCACCAAAAATCTGGCTGCCTTTGGCGATGCAGGCATGGCCGTCACAAGATGTGATTCCATTGCCGAGTCCATCCATTGCATGCGGCAATATGGTTGGCGGCAGAGGTATATTAGCGAATCTTTTGGTGTAAACAGCCGGTTGGATGAAATTCATGCAGCCGTCTTGCGGGTCATGTTGCCGCATCTGGATGAAGACAATCAGAGGAGATCCTCTTTGGCCGACTACTACCATGCGGCAATCCTGCCCTCCAAGGGCAGAGATATCAGGCCGGAGCGGCAACCCTATCCGCAACATGTTTATCATCAATATGTGGTCCAGGTAGAGGACGCTGGTTTACTACAGCGACATCTACTTCAGTTCGGGGTATCCACGGTTCCCCATTATCCATTGCCGGTTCACAGAATGCCCGCTTTCCTTCATGCCTTTCCTGGTCATGATCAATTGCCGGTGACAGATACACTGACAGGACGATTGCTCAGTTTACCAATGTTTCCAGATTTAATGCCCAAGCAGGCAACTCATGTTGGAAAGCTGATCTGTGATTGGCTGGACAGCAATCCATAAAATGAGGAAGGTAAAATGGCTACCAGAAATGTGAGAAGACAAAGAAGGTTGTCTGCTCCAGTCAGACAGAATGACTGGATGCAATATTGTGTGGAAGCTGCGGAGTTGGTGAAGAGAGGGAATCTGGCACAGGCGGAAGCGTTGTTGTTGACTGTGCCGGAGCACGCCTCTGCCTACGCAGAGGTACTCATCAATCTTGGTTACATTGCCTGGTTGTCCGAAAAATGTGAAAAGGCGTTGTTTCTGTGTAACAGGGCACTGACCTTGAAACCAGATTATCCTCAGGCATTATTGAACAAAGCAGGTCTCCTGCAACAGTTAGGCCGTTTGGAGGAGGCGGTCAAGGCCTACCAAGCCTTTTTGGTGGTTGAGCCAGGCAACTATTTAGCCATGAACAATTTGGGAAGTCTGCTGGTCCAGATTAACAGAAATTCTGAGGCCGAATTTTGGTTTCGGAAGTCATTTCGAATCAAACCGGACTTTGTAAATGGGGTCTCCAATCTTGGGTGTCTTCTGCACCTGCAAGGCAGAAATCAGGAGGCTCTGGAGATCTTACAGCATGCCATGTCACTGGATGACACCCATAGCAGGATGCATAGCCACCTGGGCAATGTGCTTTATGGTCTGGGAAGACACAGGGAGGCCATGCTTCATTATACCCGTGCGCGGGATTTGGAACCGAATTATGTGGTCCATCATAATAATATTGGCTCTCTACAGCGGGAGTTCAATCAACTTGATGCGGCTGAAACCAGCTATCGGGCCGCCATTGCCCTGGATCCAACCAATTGCAGAACGTGGAATAATCTGGGGATGACGCTTCTCCAACTAGGCAAGCCAAATGAAGCCTTGGTTTGTCACCAGAACGCTCTGGCCCTTAATCCCAATGATGACTGGGGATTGACCCGCCTGGCCTTGGTTCAGACCGAACTTGGGCTGATGAAAGAGGCGCAGGAGACATTTTTAAGAGCACTGGCCTGTAATGGAGAATCCCTGGAAGCCTACCATGGGGCATTGTTTAACCAACATTATCTGCTGGATAAAACCGATGAATTCCACCTTGCCCTGGCCAAAAAGTTCGGTCAAATGGTACAGGCCAAGGCTCTGCCATTTTTACATAAACCTGAATCCAAAGCGTTGGATAGAGCCTTGCGGATTGGATTTGTTTCCAGCGACTTTATAGCCCACCCGATCAGTTACCTCCTGGAAGGGGTGTGGGCCGCCATGGCCCCAATGCCTGTAGAATTGTTTGCCTATGCCAATCAGTTTGTGGAAGATGTGATGACCCTTCGTATCCGGCGACACATGAACCATTGGCGCAACGTGATACACTTATCCGACCGGGATTTGGCCAATCTGATCCGGCAGGATGGCATTGACATTCTTGTGGATCTTTCGGGCCATACTGGCTACAGTCGTCTACCGGTATTTGCCTGGAAACCAGCCCCTGTGCAGATAACCTGGTTGGGATATTTTAATACCACCGGCGTGGAGGCTGTGGATTACATCCTTGGCGATGCGGTGGTTACCCCACCCGGCGATGAGCACCGCTATGTGGAAACCATGTGGCGCATGCCGGAAGGTTATTTGTGTTGTACACCACCTGCCCAGCGGCCCTCGTTGGCACCATCTTCAGCCTTGTTACGCGGATTTGTAACTTTTGGTTGTTTTCATAATGTCAAGAAAATTAACAAACAGGTCATAAGGTGCTGGTCGGGCATTTTGCAAGCAGTCCCAGGAAGTCGTCTGCTCATGAAAAGCAGGGGGTTTGGCAGTCCGCTGACATGTCAGGGCATCCTTCAACAGTTTGCGGAGCATGGAATCGGTTTGGACCGTCTCCAATGGGAGGGTGACAGCCCCTATGAGGAATACATGGCGGCTTTTGACCGCATCGATTTGTTACTGGATCCATTTCCTTATCCGGGATGCACCACCACCCTGGATGCTCTGATGAAGGGTGTTCCAGTTTTATCCATCAAGGGGGACGGCTTCTTGGGACGGGAGAGCAATTCCATCCTGTTTCATGCCGGTCTGTCCACGTGGATTGCAGAGGATGAAGAAGATTATGTAAACAAGGCCATCCAGGCGGCGTCGGACCTTGTCGGTTTGGCTAACTGGCGATGGACGGTTCAGGAAAAATTTTGGAATTCCCCGTTGTGTGACCCGAAGCGGTTTGCAAGCAATCTCCTCTTGGCTTGGCAGGAAATGTGGCGTATCTGGTGCGATTCGGACAGGAATACAGCATGATGTTAACTCATGTGAAAAGTCTTTCTTTTCATGCACTATTCATTTTTGGACTCATAGCTCTTGGGTCCAACATTTTATAAAGCGAATATTTATCCAACGTATCAAACCGGCCATCATAGGACTCAAACGTTTGTTTCAGTATGAGAACATGCTTGAGATACTCCTGGCATTCGGCTTCAGGCATGTTTGATTGCACCACACAGCCAGCATGATATTTCCAATGAAGGGCTGCAAAAGCATAAAAATAAGGCTTGCACTGAGCGAATTTTTCCTCCTCCACCAAAAATTTCCGCAATCCATCCAATATTTTCAAAGAATCCATCAAATATTTCGGCCCGAACGATGCGGTTACCGACCCCGGATGGGATAGATACAAGTAAAGTATATCATCAATTAACTTAATCTTTCTTGCTTTTGAGAATAATTTAACCGAGGTTGCCAAATCCTCAAAATAAACCCCGGTGGGGAAAAATATTTGGTAATCAAAAAACAGTGACTTGCGCCACAACTTGTTCCAAAAGGCCGGATTGGCCACCTTGAACATATCCGGGCTGCTGGCCATGGTCATCTCTGCTGGCTGGGGACGATACTCCCACACAACTTTCCCATCTTCATTCCTCTGCCGGTAGCCGCAGACGACGATGTCTGCATCACTGTCTATGGCATGCCGATACAGGGTTTCCAGCATATTTGGCAGCATGCAGTCGTCGCAATCCACGCCTGCCACATACGTTCCTTTTGCCAGATGCAGGGCTGTATTTCTGGCCCCTCCCTCCCCCCTATTTTCCTTGTGCCTCACCGGAATAATTCTTGGGTCCATGCGGGCATAATGTTGCAAAATTTCCCAGGAACCATCGGTTGAACAATCATCCACGCAGACAACCTCAAAATGGATAAATGTTTGACTTAAAATACTTTTCAAACAATTTGATAAATATTTTTGCGCATTAAACACAGGCACCATCACCGTAATCTCCGGTTCAAAAACCTTTTGACAGGCCACATGGTTTTCCAGCATCGGCGTCTGTGGGAGGGTGGACCGGTTGAGGGAAGACAGGACTCTTCGGCGGGCGGTTTGCTTCATTTTAAGTTTCCTCCTGAACCTGATTGGGACCATGACCTCCAAACAAAACATACCGCAAATAACAAGCCATGCAGGAACAAACTGAATAAACAACAGGTTGATATTTATCCATGTTGCATTGATCCACCATTTGTTGCAAAATTGAAACAGTTGCAACAGTTTCACTGGCTCTCATCCATCTGTCCTTATCTCTGGCCTTGCTTGCACCAACATGCCATCCTTTTATTTTATGGCCTTTTTGCGCCAGCCCATGCCCTGCTTGGCTCAGTACCAACCTCTTAGCCTTTAATTTCTGTCAGCCACTACTTTGGCCATGTTTTTGCCTGTTCTATGCAAGTCATGCCTGAAACCCGTACCCTGATTCGGAATCCATTCTGTCAACTGGAAGAAGAACATGAAATTTTTTGCTTCGCTCTACCACTCCATCTTGCTGGGGTTGACCTTGTTCACTGTGGTGCTGTTCACCATCTCCTACCTGCTATTCCTGCAAACACGCAGTATCCATGAACAAGCCAGTGCTGACCGCAACTTCCTGATTCTGTTGAACACTACCTTAGAGGTACGCCGCTACGAAAAAACATATCTTATGTTTTATGAGAAAAAAGACTTTGAAAGCATCCTGAACTATCTGGATCAAACAGATCACCAGTTGCGCGAATACCGTGACGCCTTTCAGACCCGCCCCAATGGTGAACGCATCCTGCAACAAATGACCACTCTTGCCAAGGAATACCGGGATCAAATTCTGCAATATAAGGCCATTAGCAATCATGACTCGCCAGAAGCCAACGCCATGGAACTTTCGTTGCATCAAAGCAGTAAGCAACTGATCACCCTGGCAGAGCATATCTCGGCTGACAATCAGGATAATATTTCTATTGTAATTTCAAATATGCAACAAGCCATTCTGATTGGGGATATGGCCTTTTTAAGCGTGCTGTTCATTGGTGGTGTTTTATTCATACGGCGGGCGGTCATTCCTTTACGCCGTATGCAAGATGGCCTGGCCAAAATCATGGAAGGCCGTAAAGAAATTCTTGATCCTCCCTGTCAGGACCAGGAATTCATTGCCTTGACGCGTATGTTCAATCTGGTGATGAAAACCGCCCTGAAGAGAAGGGAAGAACGGAATCGAAAAGCCCAGACGGCGTATACCGATACCATGTTGTTGCGTCTGGTCAAAACTCTCGGACAACCTCTTACCAATATATCTACAGCCTGTCAGATTGTTCTGGAGGAGGCGCAAACTGCACCACCCTTTTTGCAGGAGATGGTTATGCAAATTCGTCAGCAGGCGGAACAGAGTGGTCGCCTGCTGCTGGCGATACAGGAGTACGCCACACCCGCCGAGGAACCCAACAAAAGAATCAATCTATCCCTTTTGATTGGTCAAGTTGTGGATAATCTGGAAGATGAGCAGCAAGTTTCGTCGCCGCCCACCAGAGAGATACCAGATGATTTGGAGGTCATTGGCAACCCGGTAACACTGGAACAAATATTCAGTGATTTGATAGCGATGACCCTTTCCACCAATCTTCCCAGCAATCAGTTGAGGATTAAAGGATGTCGTCGTAGCGGTGCAGAAATACAACGGACCCTTGACCGATCCAGTTTACGTCCATTGGTATGGCTTTATCCCGACTGCAGGGAGGTGGCGGAAATTTCCTTTCCCATATCAGGAGATATTCAATCCTCTGAAGCAGGGCAAGGGGTACAAGATATTTCCACCCTGTGTGCCCCGCAGGACAACGGGAGTCCTGGAATATGCCTGATGCCGGGCATCTTGCGCCAGCATGGTGGTGCCATGTTGGCGGAAATCATGCAGGATGCCAGTTTGCTCTTACGCATCTGGCTACCTGTGGCTCAATCCGAGGAAGGCGTAATGCCAACCAGGGGTGAATAAAACCATGTCGGAAGCGGTGCGCATCCTTCTGGTGGATCGAGATAAAGTGGCTTTGCAAAACTTAGAACACGTTTTGCAGAAGAGCGGCTGTCTGGTCACCAAGGCCGCAGGTGGGTTGGCAGCACTGAAATTACTTGAAACCCAGGCCGGAAATCCCAGCCTGTTTGAAGTGATTGTGGCGGATTTGGAGCTGGATTCTCTGGATGGGGGAAAATTTCTTCAGCAGTGTTTTCGGCGACAACCTGCCACCGAGGTGATTTTGGTGGCGGATAACATGGCCGTTTCGTCGGTAGTGGACGCCATACGTCAGGGGGCTTTTCAATATTTGATCAAACCGCTGCGTCTGGATGAATTGCGTCATATGGTGCAGCTTGCGGCGCAGAGCAGTTTTCACAAGCAGATTCAGCAAGGAATTCGTCATGATTTGGTCAGATTGCGGGAAGAGTTGCCTTTAATCACCCGTGATCCAGTCATGCTGCGTTTGCTAGAGCAGGCCAGACGCGCCGCCAGCATGGATTTACCCATTTTAATTACGGGAGAAACCGGTACTGGCAAGGAAATACTTGCCCGGTTTCTGCATGACGCCAGCAGCCGTTCCCGTCAGCCGTTTGTGGCCGTTAACTGCGGGGCTTTTAATGAAGAGCTGTTGGCCAATGAACTGTTTGGTCATGGCCGGGAGGCGTTTACTGGAGCTGTTCGTGACCGCAAAGGCCTGGTGGAAACGGCCCATGGCGGAACCTTGTTTTTGGATGAAATCGGGGAAATGTCCTTGACCATGCAGGTCAAGCTTTTGCGGGTGATCCAGGAGAAGGAGTTGCGCAGGCTTGGGGTGACCACTCCGGTTACAGTGGATGTCAGATATATCGCGGCCACCAATCGCCCCATTCAACAGGAGGTAGATGCCGGGCGTTTCCGACGGGATTTATTTTATCGTTTGAATGTGATCGATTTTCACCTGCCCCCCCTTTGTCAGCGGCAGGGCGATATTACACTGCTGGTGCAATATTTTGTGGAAAAATACAATCAGCTGGCCCGCAAGCAGATTACCGGTTTTTCCAAGTCTGCTCTGGCACTGATGATGCGCCATAAATTTCCTGGGAATGTGCGGGAATTGGAAAATATTGTGCAGCGGTCCATGGCTTTTGCCACCGGGCCGGAAGTAACTGAAGAAGATTTGCCCGACTATCTGCGCCTGGAGCCACCCCTGGATGAAGCTGTTTTCAACAAACGGCTGATGTCTTTGGAGCACATGGAGCAAGAGTATATTTTATGGGTCTGTGAACAGATGGAAGGCAATCAAACCATGGCCGCCAAAATTCTTGGCTTGGACCGTGTTTCCTTATGGCGGCGTTTGAAGAAAATCCAGTCCACTGCTGAGGAGGCTGGTGAGGCGGATTGAGTCTTGATGAGTACAGTTCATGCTGCTCCCTGGTTTAGGAACAGGAAAACCAAGTTCTTGCAAAGCCAGAATAGTTGTCTTCAGAGCATCTCTTCCGTTGGTAGTGGCTTCTTCAACACTTTCACCGTCGGAAATAACCTGGTTGAAATCAGGATAGGAAATCAAAAATCCTCCACCTTCTTCCTTGGACAAAGGACGAATCTCAAAAGGATAGGCATCCAGGTTATCCATCTGTCACCCCTCCAAAAAAATCAAGAAACAGTTTGATGTAGACCGCCTTGATAGGACGGTGAGCCGGGACGGTATGCGGGATGAACAGCCTTGACAGAAACCTACGCTGGTATGGCATGCAGCTTCACCCCAAGGGCCTTGACGATCTTCATGACCGTCTCAAATTCAGTGAGTGGCATGGGTGTAACTCCTGGCGGGTGTAATACAGTTACACCCATTGTTACACCCAATTTTACGCGGATACAAGCGGACACAAACGAACACAAAAAAGCCCGCAAACGATCAATTTGCGGGCTTTTTCAACGCTTTGCGAACAGAAATGAACGGCAATAAATCGATAAATGGCGTCCCCAACGGGATTCGAACCCGTGTTGCCGGCGTGAGAGGCCGGCGTCCTAGGCCTCTAGACGATGGGGACACCGAAAGGAAGGGGACACTTATAACCCATTGATCTTGACGCTGGCAAGGAAATTTCCAGGCCAGAGCCAATTATTCACTCAATGACTGCCCTTGCATTGACCCGTAGAACACCCACCCTTCACCGGAATGGTGCAAACCTGACGGTTTTTCCCCTCCACCTCCAACTCACTCACATATTCCTGCCAATATTGATCCTGCTTGGCCCCCAGATCATATAAAACATCCCAGGAATAAACCCCGGTATCATGGCCATCGCTGAATAAAAATTTGACCGCATAGTGGCCAATGGGGGTGATTTGCTCAATCGTCACCTCCTCTTTGCCATCCACCAACTTGCGTTGATCCGGGGTGTGACCACGACAATCGGCACAGGGGCAGGCAATACGTAAATATTCCATGCTCATTTGGTGAACCTCTCCCTTGTCCCATGTCACCAAGAGCAGACGATCCTTGCTCTTCTGACGAATTTCTTCGGGAATACGATCACAAAGATGGGCCATGCGCTGCTTCCTTTCTCACACCAGGTTCCATTCGGTGGGATCGTTGGCCAGGGTTTCTTCCGCCAAACGCTCCACCAAGCGACGATCATGTTGATAGGTTTCATCTTTCATAAGCTGCCAGGGATCCCCCGGTGCCACCCGAACGGGAGCCAGAGTAACTTCAATACGCCGGTCCATGGCCACAGCCTCATCATCCAAGGCCGGGATAATCCCTTCCAAAGTGGTCAGGCTATCGTCCAGACGACCGGTACAACACAACACCAAATCACACCCGGCCTGAATTGCCCGCGTGGCACGATCTGCCAGCGTACCAGAAAGGGCCTTCATCTCCAAAGCATCGGAGACGATCAAACCCTGATATCCCCACCTGTCGCGCAACCACTCCCGCAACCAACCACTGGAACAGGTGGCGGGATTCTCCGCATCGATGGCCGTGGCCACCAGATGGGCGGTCATCAAGGCAGGAAGTTGGGGCAACAGAGCCTGAAAAGGCAACAACTCCCGCCGCAACAAATGGTCCAACCCATGTTGAACCACCGGCAGAGCATGATGGGAGTCGGCGGTAGCTGCACCATGGCCGGGAAAATGTTTGCCCATGGCCAAACCGCCTTGTTGGGAAAAACCTGCCAGCCAAGCCCCCGCCAAGCGAATGACCTGTTGGGGATCCCGCCCGAAGGCCCGTTCACCAATAACCGGATCGGCCCCCTCCTCCCAGATATCCAATACTGGTGCGCAGTTTACCCCAATTCCCACCGATTGCAACTCCATGCCATTGAGGGATCCTGCCAGATAGGCCAAATGACGGGCCTCCTCAAGGGAGGTTTTTCCCTCATGACGGGCAAACCGCAATGGACTGGGATAACGGGTGAAGGGGGTACGCAAGCGTTGCACCCTCCCCCCTTCCTGATCAATCCATAAAGTGGGGGGGACTGGGGTTACCTCCCGAATGGAGCGTACCAAATTCAGCAAGGTGGCCAAGTCGGTTAAATTGCGGGAAAAAAGGATGATCCCGGCGGGTGAATGATTTTGCAACCACCCCCTCTCCTCCCCGGATAATTCAGGACCAGAAATTCCCATGACCAAACGTCGGCAGGCCAATCCTTCCCTTCTCTCGGAAGCTGAATTGGTGTAAATTTTATTCATGACAAATTTATCCTCGGACTCGCCCTTTGGTGAAGGATGGTTTACGGATGCCGCTTTTGTTTAAGAAAGACCGTACATTGGCATTCTGGCTCCTCTTGCTGTTTGGCTATTGCGGCTGGATATATTATCTATCTTCCGGTCCTGTTTCCTTGGGAAATTTTCAATTTCCTGGGCTGGATAAAATATTGCACATGGGAGCCTATGGTCTGATGGCGGCCATCGCCTGGCAAGTGTTGCACCGTTCCCCCTGGGTGGATCGCACCTATCTGGGAGCCTGGGCTTGGTGCGCCTTGTATGGCATCAGCGACGAATGGCATCAATCCTTCACCGGTCGCTATCCCGATGTGGAAGACTGGGTTGCCGATGTTGTAGGGGCCGCTTTGATGCTGTGGCTTATTCAACTCTACTTCCGCCATTTTCAACCACAGACCGAGATGGACTCCACAAAAACCCAGTTGTCGTGAAAGGCTGGCCCACCATCAGGGGAGACCCTGTCTGCTGGTGCCAGAGCGTTCAACGGCAGTTTTTCGGGAAAATCATCGGCGATATGGTTGGCTTCGCAGAGGCATAACCCCTGGGGGACATCCTCAGTAATCCATGCCCGCATGGTGAGGGAAGCCCGATCATTCCATACCTTTACCGTGGCATCTTGATCAATTTCCCGCGCCTTGGCATCCAACGGATGGATCCATAATTGGGGCTGCCCCCGTTTTTTGCGAATGGACTCCACCCCGACCAGGCTGCTATTGAGCACCTCCAAGGCAGGTGGTGCCATGAAGTGCAGTGCCCTATCCTTGCCCACCATCACCGTATCCCGCACATTGACCGGCCAATGATCAGGCAGTCCGGGCATGGCCGCATCGCTCCAGTTGGGGAAAAAGTGAAATTTTCCATCCGCCTGGGGAAAACCCTGGCGAAAATATCGCCGATCTTCCGGCGGGGTGAAATCCAACCAGCGTTCCGGCCAACGACTCACTGGCGGCAAACCAGAGGCAGACAACACCTCACGAATCATGCGCTGGCTGTTCCAATAAAAAGGCGCGTCCTCGTACCCCATGGCCAAGGCAATCTGGTTGACCACATCGTTGTTGCACCTTGCCTCCCCAGCGGCGGGTAACACCGGTTCGGTATACTGCAAGGTGTATTGACCATAAGATTTATACAGGTCATAGGTTTCCAAAAAAGTGGGTGCGGGCAGGATGATATCCGCCAGGCGGGCGGTGTCGGTCATCACCTGCTCATGGACCACTAGGAATAAATCCTCCCTTGCCAGTCCACGCACCACCCCTCCGGCATCGGGGCAAGAGGCTGCGGGATTGGCGTTGAAAACCAGCATGGCCTGCACCGGTGGATCCAGGCGGGCATCCTGCAACAAGGTGGCAAGCTGGCTCATATCCAGAATGCGGGTGGGGGTCTGCATCCATTGGGGTTGTTTGACCGGGGTGTCCTTGATGGGGAAGGTATCGCCGGTGGCCAACAGGGCACCACCTCCCAAACGACGCCACGCCCCCCGCACAGCGGGAAGGCAGGAGATGGCATGAATATTGACTGCCCCATTGTTCTGGCGACTCATGCCCAACCCGATGCGAATAAAGGGGGCCTTGGCCTTGCCATATTCCAAGGCCAGTTGGCGGATGCTCTCTGCCTCCAGACCGGTAATGGCGGCAGCCCATTGGGGGGTGCGGGATTGCAAATGCTCTTCCACCTGGGGTGAATAATCGGTAAATTGCCCAAGATATTCCCGATCCAACAAACCTTCTGCCAGCATCACCTGCATCATGGCCACGGCCAGGGCACCATCGGTTCCCGGTTTGGGGGCCACATGCCAGTCGGCCAGGCGGGCGGTGTGGTTGCGGTAGGGATCGATAACCACCAGCTTGGCCCCCTGCTTGCGGGCGGCCTTGATGTGGTGCATGAGGGTGATGTGGGTGGCGGCGGCGTTGATGCCCCACAAGATGATAAAATCGCTGTGAATGACATCGGCAGGGCTGGGACCGGTGGCCAATCCCACCCCCGCCTGCCAACCGGCAAAACCGATGGAGTAACAGATGTTGCGATCCAAACGGGAAAATCCCGCCCGATGGATCAAGCGGTCGATGGCGGGCCGTTGGATCAAGCCCATGGTTCCCCCATAATAATAGGGGAACACCGCTTGCGGGCCATAACGATCCATGGTTTCCAGCAGACGGCGAGCGATGGTTTGCAGGGCCTCCTCCCAAGAGATGGGACGAAATTCTCCCTGCCCTTTGCTGCCTACCCGCTGCAATGGGGTTTCAATGCGGGGACCGTGCTGAAGTTCGCTATAGCGGGAGACTTTGCCGCAATTGACCCCCTGGGTAAACGGATGATGCCGGTCGCCGGACAAGCGCAGCAACCGTTGATTTTCCACATGGGCCACCAGTGCACATGCCCCAGGACAATCCAGGGAACAGGTGGTCTTGAACGTTTGAATCGCCATGAACTTCCTCCCAAGACAGAGAGAAGTAGAAAGGAATCACAATGCAAACCGCCAACATTATGGCCTTATTTTCTCGTCTGCGGGAAGGAAATCCTCATCCCAAAAGTGAATTAACTCACCACACCCCCTTTGAGTTGCTGGTGGCGGTGGTCCTTTCGGCCCAATCCACCGACGTAGGGGTCAACAAGGTTACTCCGGCCCTGTTTGCCGCAGCCCCTGATGCCCACGCCATGTTAAAGTTGGGAGAGGAAGGGATTCGCCAGTTTATTCGCACACTCGGATTATTCAACAACAAGGCCCGCAACCTGGCATTGCTTTGTCAGCAGTTGGTGGAACACCATGATGGCCAGGTTCCCAGCGACCGGGAATCCCTGGAAGCCCTGCCAGGCGTTGGCCGCAAGACTGCCAACGTGGTGTTGAATGTAGCTTTTGGGCAACCCACCTTGGCGGTGGATACCCATGTCTTTCGGGTGGCCAATCGCACCGGTCTGGTAGTGGCCAAGACGCCGGAGGCCACCGAGTTGCAGTTATTGAAGGTCATCCCGGCAGAATTTCTCACCCATGCCCACCATTGGTTAATCCTGCACGGGCGATATGTTTGCAAGGCAAGACAGCCCTTGTGTGGTCAATGTCCCATTGAAACGTGGTGTGAATTTGATGAGAAAAACCGGGGATGATCTCCCCGGTAATCCCCGACTGGCTGTTGGACTACCGACCGGCCAAGTCCATTTTCATGGGCCGTTTCAGCGGTGATTTGCGTGGTTTTCAGGGGGCTGATTGTCAACAGCCACCAGTTGGGACCAGTCGGTGGCCAGAGCCTTAAGGGCCAATGCGGCTGGCAGGTCTGGCAGCAATACCAGCTCTTTACCCACCTGACGAAAGGTTTGAACGGCCACATGCAACAATTGGAAGAAGGAGAGATCGGCCCGTTCCACCTCCTTGAAACTCAACTGCACGGGTTCCTCCTGCTGCAACAAACCTAACAGGGTTGCCTTGATCTCTTCCATGACATCCAGGGTGCATTCGGAGGGAAAGAGAATTTTCATGGTGATTCCTCCTGGTCCAACAGGATATCTGCCCCGGCGGCCAGTTTGTGACAACCTTCCATATCTTCCAGGGAGAAAACCTTATTGGCATCCAGGAGAATGATGAAACGGTTGTCCTGTTTGCCGATACCCCGGATATAATCGGCACTGACTTGTGATCCCATGCGAGGTGGGGGATCGATTTGTTCTTGATCCAGTTCCAACACCTCTTTGACCGAATCGGCCAAGGCACCGATGAGGAGGATTTCTTTATCCTCTTTTTGCTCGATGATGATAATCCTGGTATTGAGAGTTTGTTGGGTGGGCGGCAGCCCGAAGCGATGTCGCAAGTCCATCACGGGAACCGCATTTCCCCGTAAATTCACCACACCCAACATATAAGCAAGCGTTTGGGGAATGCGGGTAATATCGCTGATATCCAAAATTTCCCGTACCGAATGGATATCAATGGCATAGAGTTCCCGATCCAGGGTGAAGGTGAGAACTCGTTCGGTTTTTCTTCGTACCATGACCATGACGGCTCTCCTTTGGATCAAAAGTGTTCAAAGCTTTCGTCGTCCTCAATTTTACCCGCTGGCGGGCTTCCCATTTCGATCATCAGGGGTGCATTCTTTTTACGGGTGGGAGGAGCCGGTTTATTGTGGGCGACAGGGTTTTTGACCACTCGTTGATTTTTGGCTACCCGGATGGGCACAGCCCCGCCCCGATTGCGCATGGGGTTGCTGTTTTTCAATTTGAAATAGCTGATGGCAGCCTGGAGATTTTGGGATTGGGAGGAGAGTTCTTCCGAGTTGGCGGCCAACTCTTCGGAAGCACTGGCATTTTGTTGGATCACCTGGTCGAGTTGCTGCAAGGCCACATTAACCTGCGTGGCCCCGGTATTTTGTTCCCGACTGGAGGCGGAAATTTCTTGCACCAGTTCGGCGGTTTTTTGGATATCGGGGACCAGTTTTTTCAAAAGTTCGCCTGCCCGTTCGGCCACCGCAGTGCTCTTGGTGGACATGGCATTGATTTCGGTCGCAGCGGCGGCACTGCGTTCGGCCAGTTTGCGTACTTCTGAAGCTACCACGGCAAACCCCTGCCCCTGTTCCCCTGCGCGTGCGGCTTCAATGGCAGCATTGAGGGCCAACAGGTCAGTCTGGCGGGCGATTTCGCCGATGATGCTGATTTTTTCAGCGATGAGTTTCATGGCAGCAACCGCTTCCATGACCGCATTTCCCGACTCTCTGGCATCGGTGGCGGCTCGTTGGGCAATTTTTTCGGTCTGGCTGGCGTTGTCGGTGTTTTGGGAGATGCTGGAGGCCATCTCTTCCATGGAGGCGGAAGACTCTTCCACCGATGCGGCCTGTTCGGAGGAGCCTTGGGAGAGGGATTCGGCAGCAGAACTGATTTGTTCGCTACCGGAGGCCACGTTGTCGGCACTTTCCTGGATCTCTTCCACCACATTGGTGAGCTTGGCTACCATATTTTTGATGGCCAGGAGCAGGATATCTTCGGGGGAGCGTTCCAGCACGTCCACCCGCAAATCGCCTTCAGCCAGTTTGCTGGCCAATTCGGCCACCTTGCGTTCGGCCTTGATCAACTCTTTCAGGGCGAGAACCATGGTATCTTTGGGGGAACGCTCTTTGATTTCCATGTTCACATCGCCTTTGGCCATGCGAGCGATGGTATGTTCCACCTCGCGTAATTGCTGGACCATGCGACCCATGGAGGCGTTGAGGGAATCGTGGTCACCGGCCACCACCTGAATATCCATGGTCAAGTCACCGTTGGCAATGGCAGCCACCACCTGGGCCATAGCTTGGGGTTCACCGCCCAATGGCTTGCGGATGGAACGGGTGATCCACCAGGCGCAGAACAGGCCCAATAAAATAGACGCGAAGGAAGCCCAGATAATTTCCCGTACCGCCAGTTCATTTTCCGATTGCAGATGGGGACCCAACTCATCCTGTTCGCTTTTAAGCGACAATTTAATTTCTTCCACCTCTTTGGCCACTTCTGGACCCAGGCGGTTGAGGACGTTGTGAATGATTTCGTTACGCTTGTGGATGTTGCCCATCATTTTACCAAAAGCGGCATGATAGGCATCTCTTGCTTTGACAAATTCATTGAAGAGCTGGCGACGAAGGGGATTTTGCAGGCTGGCTTCCAACTTGGTGATCAACTCCCGCATTTCATCCTGCAACTCTTTTTCAGCCCGTTTGGCAGCTTCGTCACTGTTGGTATCCATGAATTTAGCCACGTACAGGCGGCCCAGCAATACGTGCTCCTGAAGGCGACCTGTGAGATAGGCGGCATCCGCATCCTTGTCTTCGTAGGCTGATTTCATGATGTCGGTGAGATTTTTCCGCATGATGGCCCCGTTGGGGTCCAGGCTATTGGTCACCAGTTCATTTTTCTGGATTTCCAAGTCATGGATTTTATTGAAACCATCGTTGTATTCTTTGGACATGCGAATAATATTATCCACCAGTTTGGCTCGTTGCGGCTGGTGGATCTCTTTTTTGGATTCATCCAGGAACTCGTTCATTTTTTTAAAGTAATCTTTGTATTCTTCCACTGTTTTGTCGCTGCCGGTGGTGATGAAATCTTTGACACTCATGCGCACCATCAACATATTGGCCTGTAAACGACCAGACAGGTTGGTATCGCGGGCGATTCCCCGGTATTGCTCAAACCCATCCTTGGCTTCATTCAAACCAAAGTAACCCGCCCCGGAGACGATCACCAATAATAGGATGACGGCTCCAAAACCCAGTGCCAACAGGGAAGCAACACTCAAATTTTTCAACATGGTTCTCTCCTTTTAACCTTATGACGCTATCAACATTTCCTTATGTTATTTCAATACTTTTTCCACCACGGCAACCAACTTATCGGGCATGAAGGGTTTGACGATCCAGCCAGTGGCTCCCGCTTTTTTGGCTTCGGTAATTTTATCCTGGCTGGATTCGGTTGTGAGCATGAGGATGGGGGTAAATTTATGGGTTGTGGTGGAACGGATGGTTTTGATCAATTCGATGCCATCCATGCCGTCCATGTGGAGGTCGGTGATAATGAGGTTGACCTTGCCCAGTTTGAGGGTATCCAGTGCTTCTGAGCCACTGCTGGCGGTTTCCACCTGATAGCCGCCTTTTTCCAGGGAAAATTTAATGGATTGGCGAATAGTTAATGAATCATCCACAGCAAGAATTTTGGTATTCATAGTTTGGCTCCTCCTGGAAGGGTTTATTGAATAACTTGGGAATTTCCCAACGCCTTTTTCACGGTTTCCAGAAGCTCATCCTGGGTGAATGGTTTACAAAGGGTGTGTTGAACGCCGAACTCTTTGGCCATTTCCAGCAAATTTCTCTTTTGCAGATAGATACCGCCGCCACTGATGGCGATTACCGGAGGTGGATTGTTCATCGTGCGCAGGTGACAGATAATTTCGATGCCATCCATTTCTGGCATCAGGATATCGGTGATCAATAAGTCCACATGAATTTGCGCTAAAATTTCAAATGCACTTTTTCCAGAGTTGGTGGAGATGACCTGGAAGCCTGCTTCTTTGAGGAAGCGTTGGTATAAGGATTGAAGCTGAACTTCATCCTCGATCAGCAGTATTTGGGTCATGACTGTTGTCCTGTAACGATACCCAAACCATGGGCGTGGGAGGAAAGATCACCCTGTATCAGGCATAGAGCATGGATCGTTCCAGATTGGATATGCGGGGAGAGAAAATATTTTTATTTTTAGATATCAATGGAATAATGTGTATTTTCCACCAACAGACACAGGTTGGCAGGTGGGAAAGGCCGGGGATGGGGTGATACGAAAAGTTCCAGTGAGACGCTAAGTGAGACTTTTTGTCTCACCTGGCCGGATGGGTCGGTGCAGGCGTTCCAAAACATTAACCAGATCGTTCATTAAAACAGGTTTGGGTAAGAAGGCGGCAAATTCGGCGGCAGATGAACCCAGGGAAGAGGTATCGGAGGTATGGCCGGAGGTGAGGACCACCGGGAGGGAGGGAAAATGGTTGCGTATGGCGTGGAGGAGGCCCAGACCGGTGGTATGGGGCATGACCAGGTCGGTGATGACCAGATCAAATGTTGGGGTTTCCAAAAGAATGGAGAGTGCCTGTTCGGGAGAGTTGGCAGCAACGGCATGGCAGCCCAGGGTGATGAGTTGCAGTTTGGTCATATCTGCCAGGGGGATTTCGTCATCCACCACCAGGATTCGCAGATCAAACCGTTTTTGTTCCAGGGGGGAGTGTTGGGTGGCTGGGGGAATGTTTTCTTCCAGCAGGGGCAATAGGACCCGGAAGGAGGTTCCCTGACCGGGGCTACTTTGCACCTGAATGGCCCCGCCTGCATCGTGAACCAGTCCATGCACCACCGATAATCCCAGGCCGGTTCCCTGACCAATCTTTTTGGTGGTGAAGAAGGGGTCAAAAATGCGGGGCAGGATGGCTTCGGGAATGCCGGGTCCGCTATCTTCCACCACCAGGGTGGCGTAGGCACCGGCAGGCAGGTGCAACAATTCAGCTTCGGTGGGATTAAGGGTGGTTTGTTGCAGGGTGACGGTCAGGGTTCCTGGTGAGCCTTCCAGGGCTTGGGCTGCGTTGGTGCACAGGTTCATCAATATTTGGTGGACCTGGGTAGGGTCGCCAAGAATGTGCAACCCCTGATGTTTGAACAGGCATTTGACTTCCAGGGTAGCTGGCAGGACGGCGGCGAGAAATTTCATCACCTCTTTGATCAATGGGTCCAGCATCAGGGGGCGGGAGAGGTGTCCTTCACTCCTGCGACTGAAGGTGAGGAGTTGGGCCACCAGATCCCGTGCCCGCAAACCTGCCTGAAAGACTTCTCGTAAATCAGCGTAGGGTTGGGACTCTTTGGGGATGCGTTTCAGGGCCAATTCGGTAAATCCCAAAATCACCCCTAAAATATTATTAAAATCGTGGGCGATGCCACCTGTCAGGGTGCCGATGGCTTCCATTTTCATGGCTTGGCGGAGTTGTTCTTCTTGTTGAAGCTGGTGGGTGATATCCCGATGAGAGGCCCACATGAAGGGGATGCCTTTCCACTCCACCCGACAAACACTCACTTCCACATCATAAATGCTGCCATCTTTGCGACGATGGCGGGTTATGAAGGAGGTACCCTCTGGGGTAACGCTGTTTATTTTGTCCAGAATTTCTTCTTGATTAAATTTGGCATCCCAATCCCAGACGTAGAGGCGGGACATCTCTTCCGTGGAATATCCCAACATTTCGGCAAAACGGCGGTTGGCTTCACTGACTAGTCCATCCATTTGCAAGACACATAATCCATTCCGGGAGCGTTCAAACAGGACCTGCCTGCGGACCATTTCCTCCAGAATCATTTGTTCCTGGTTTTTCCGTTCGTTGATCACATCGAAGACCACCACAAATTGCAGGGGAGCGGGAGAATAGACGGCCACATCGCACCACAGGTTGACCGACTTGACCAAAACTTCAAAGCGTTCTGGCTGACCCGTTTGAACCACCCTGCCATACACTTCAAACAGGTTGCGATCTTGTTCATAGATGCCAGGGATAACTTGAGTAACCGGACGCCCCACCACCTCCTGCAATCCGGTTTGGCGGGTAAAGGCTTGGTTGACTTTGAGAAAAATAAAATCGATGGGTTGATTGTTTTCAAAAACAATTTGGCAATGGGCGGTTGCGTTGAGGGTATTTTCAAAGAGCGAGCGGTAAAAGTGCTCGTTATCCGCCAGGGCCAATTCAGCCCGTTTTTGTTTGGTGACATCACGCAGGACAAAAATGAGGGCGTCAGCCTGGTTTTCCATATGGGTGACCGGATACAAGGCCCAGTCCCAATAGGTGATCCCCCACTCGGGATGGTCGGGAAATTCAAACGGTTTTGCGATTATGGAATAGGGTTGGCCGGTGGTGATCACCTGGCGAAAGATGGCTTCATTTTCAGGATGGGGGTAGAGGTCAAAATGGTTTTTGCCGGGGAAAAAATTGACTTCGCGGCCACAGCCTTGGGCATAGGATTGATTGACTCGAATAAAATGGTTTTCATGGTCCAGAAAGGCGATGGCCAGGTGGGGATTATTGAATAATTTTTCCAGTAGTTCATTGGTTTTATTAAGTTCTTTTAAAGCTTCCTCCGCCTTGTTCAAGGCTTGTGAACGTTGTTCTACCAATTCCAC
This sequence comes from Magnetococcales bacterium, assembly GCA_015233935.1. GTDB lineage: Bacteria > Pseudomonadota > Magnetococcia > Magnetococcales > JADFXB01 > JADFXB01. The sequence goes on from JADFXB010000048.1 coordinate 22,272, forward strand.
CAAGAGGTTCTTGGAGTGCCGCAATTCCAGTACCAAGGCATCCTGGCGTTTGGCGGATTGGATCAAACGGGTAATCACCACCAGCAGGGAAGCCAGGATGAGTAAAAGGACAAAGCCCAACCCGGAGTTATCCCAGCTTTGCCAAAGAAAGAAAGTGGCCAATCCCAGGACGATGAAAGAAGCCACCAATATACCGACGAGTAAAACCAAGTCTTGAGATGGGGTAAAGGGTTGGGTTGGCTGGGTAGCCACATCGACTTGCTCAGAATGTGGTGAGGAAGCATCCTTGGCCATTAACCATCCCCTCTCTCGATCCCCAATTGTTTGAGACGACGAAAGAAAGTGCTGCGACTCCACCCCAAGCGGCGGGCCGCTTGATCCCGATTCCAACGGGTGGCAGCCAGGGCTTGTAAAATGGTGTCTTTTTCCGAAGCAAGGGCAGCAGTGATGGCTGAGGGAGCTGGGTTTGCTATGCCCTGCAAGCGTTCTGGCAGATGGCATAGATCGATGGCCTCTTCATGACAGAGGACAAAGGCGTGTTCGATGACATGGTTGAGTTCACGCACATTTCCTGGCCAGTTATACTCCATCAACATTACCATGGCCTTTTCCGAAATACCGGGGCAACGACGACTGAAACGATTGTTAAAATAAGCGATGGCATGTTCCACCAGGAGGGGGATATCTTCTTTGCGCTCCCGTAGGGGGGGAATAAAAATATCCACCACTTTCAGTCGCCAATAGAGATCCTCTCGGAAGAGACCACGGGCAACCAACTCCTGTAAATTACGATGGGTGGCCGCCACAATGCGCACATCCACCAGGGTGGTACGATTGTCTCCCACCCGTTGAATGGTCTTTTCCTGGAGCACCCGTAACAAGCGCACTTGCAAAGACGGCGATATATCACCGATTTCATCGAGGAAGAGGGTTCCCCGGTGGGCTTCCTGGATGCGTCCAACCCGATCTCGCATGGCCCCGGTAAAGGCTCCTCGCACATGACCGAAGAGTTCGCTTTCCAGCAGGGTTTCGCTCAAAGCAACGCAGTTGACCTTGACCAGGGGATGTTGGACACGGTGACCGGCCTCATGGATGGCTTCGGCCACCAATTCTTTGCCAGTTCCCGATTCCCCATTGATCAAGACGGTGGATTCCACCTCCGCCAAGTCTTCAATCAAGTGATAAATTTTTTGCATAGACTGGCTTTGCCCCACCAGCCGGTGGAACTGTCTGCGACTTTCCAAGGTTTTTTCCAGCAGTGCCAATCTTGTTTCATCTTTGATGGCGATGACGGCCCCGATCATCTTGCCCTGCCCATCCAACAAAGGGGTTGTGGTGATGGAAGCTACCAGTTCGCCCTGTTCCTGCCGATGGCAGACCAGACGGGGGATAGAGTGTTTTTGCCTGTCGGTCATGGTTTTTTGCAGGAGGGAAAGGCACCCCCCCTGGCAATGTTGTGTTGCCTTGATAAAGGGGTGCTGCATATCTTCGGCAGAAATGCCACAAATTTTTTGGGCGGCTTGGTTGGCGGAGCGCAAAATCAGATCAGGAGAAACGCTTAGCAATCCTTCATCCACACTGTTGAGAACAGCATCCAGATGCAGGCGCAGACGTTCCTTTTCATCCTGTAGATGTTTACTCCCCAGGGCGCGACTGGCGGAGCGCAAGAGGTCATCTCCCAGGATGGGCTTGGTGAGATAATCGAAGGCCCCCTGGCGCAGGGCTTGTTGGGCAGTGTCCAGGCTGGGGTAGCCTGTCATGATGATCACCAGGGGAGGATTGCTCATTTGGCGAATGGCGGGCAGCAACTCCATGCCAAACTCATGGCGCAGCCGCACATCGCAATAGACCAGATCACAGGGGTACTGGGCGAGAAGGGCAATCCCTTCTCGCAAACCGGCAGCCGTGATCGTTTCGTATCCGGCTTCTTGCAATAACCGTGAAATGATGGCCCGCAAACCATCTTCATCGTCGATGACGAGAATTTTACCCATAATGGGCGACCCCCTCTTTGACCTCAGACAGGGGGAAAGTGTCCTGTCTTTGCTGGTAATATTCCACGAGGTCAAATATTCCCTGGTCCCCACTCTGCTGACTCCCTTATGGGCCATTCTCGCCCTAAGAGATTAAAAGTCAAGCGAAAATCACGAATAGGGATCTTTACTGAATTTTAATAAATTTTTAATAAATAACAGATGGCTCCATCTACAACTTTCCTCCATAATAAAGGTGTCGGTAGTGGGAAATTCCGTGAATTATCCAACTCCAAACACCTTCATCACTTCATCCCCCAGGTGATTGATCACCTTGACAGCAATGC
>JADFXB010000049.1 GCA_015233935.1 Magnetococcales bacterium
GCGGCCCGTTGGGAGTTGGCCAACAATGTGTGGAAAAATATGAAGGAACGGGATTCCAAAGAGTGCCGCTTCTGTCACCAATTTGAAGCCATGGATTTGGAAAAACAAGACCGCACGGCAGCCAAAAAACATGGTCGCGCCATGGAAGAGGGTAAAACCTGTATCGACTGCCATAAAGGCATCGCCCACGAAGAACCGGAAGAGCCAGACGAGCCTGAGAAGAAGTAATTTTAGGAGAAAAACATTGAGGACGCTGTCCTCAAACTCCTGCCAGGGGACCATGATGGTCCCCTGGACCCCTGCGATGGTTTTTTTTCTTACCTGGTGGGAGGTTTAGGCCCGCCAAGGATTTACCCATGGGAGAAGTGATATGCCTAGCAATGCCAAACTGGAAGTAAGCCGCCGCAGCCTGTTCCTGGCCGCCGGTGCCGCCCTCCTCACCTCCGGCCTGTCCAGCAAACCCGCCCTCGCCGAAGATGCCGCCGTCAACATGGACCAACTGGTCAAAGAAACCATGGGCGACGGTGCGGTCAAAATGGAAAAGGTTACCCTGGATACCCCCGATAAAGCCGAAAACGGCGCACTGGTCCGGGTTCCCGTCAAAGTAGACCACCCCATGGCCGCCGATAATTACATTCAATCCTTGGCCATCTTCGTGGATAATAATCCCAAACCCCTGGCCGCCAAATTCGACTTCACCCCCGAAATGGGCGCAATCCAGTTTGAAATCCGCATCAAAATGGCCAAACCCTCCAAAATTCGGGTCATCGCCAAAAGCAATAAAGGCATCCTCTACGGTGCCGCCAAACAAGTGGAAGTCGCAGAAGGCGGTTGCGCTGGCTAATCACCAACCTCCCCTGATTCCCCCTCTATGGTCATCACCCATGCAGTCACTGGAGATTGAATATGTCTGATATCGGCAGCCCCAAAGTCAAAGGCCCCGCTGGTCCCGTCAAAAAAGGCGACATGGTGGAGTTTAAAACCCTCCTCAAACACCCCATGGAAAGCGGCCTGCGCAAAAATAAAGATACCGGCGAAACCATCCCCGCCCACCACGTGAGCGAAGTCACTGTCAACTACAACGGGAAAGACGTGATCAAATCCACCTGGAGCGGCGGCGTCTCCGCCAACCCCTACTACGCCTTCTTCCTGAAAGCGGAAGCCTCCGGTCCCGTCAAAGTGACCTGGAAAGATAACAAAGGCGAATCCTTCTCCGCCGAAGCCAAACTGGACGTGCAATAATAAGTTCTGCACCCTGTCCTGTAGGCAACCAACAAAAAAGCCTGTGGAACCCCACAGGCTTTTTTGTTGCCCCGCAATAATACCGGGGTCAGAAAGGAATGTCGTCGTTGAAATCACCATTGCTGGCAAAATCATCCACCGGCGGCGGCGACTTGGCAGGGCTGTTCTCCGGCTTACGCCGTGCACCCGTGGTAACAGCAGGACGCGCTGCCGGTGCTGCCGGTGCAGGATTCGGAGCCGGTTGGGGATAACCACCACCCGCCGGTTGCATTTGACCATAATAGGGATCCGGCGCGCCATAACCCTGCTGACCACCTCCACCATATCCGCCAGCAGGACCCGCCATGGGTGGCACGTATCCACCGCCACCCCCACCACCAGCATACCCTCCCTCACCCGCCTGAGTACGCTGACCATCCACGATAAACAAGGAACTATTGTCAAAAGGATTGCCTACCACAATTTCCGTGGTAAAACGCTCCTGCCCCTGATTGTCCGTATATTTCCTGGTTTGCAGCTTGCCTTCCACATAAACCTTGCGACCCTTGGTATAATACTGCTGAACAATCTCTGCCAGCTTGCCGAAAACCACCACCCGATGCCACTCGGTCCGCTCCTGCTGGTTGCCCTGGTTGTCACGCCAGGATTCGGAAGTGGCTACACTCAAAGAAGCAATAGGCCGACCATCCTGGGTGTGACGAATCACCGGGTCCGCCCCCAAATTACCTATGAGTTGCACCTTATTTAAAGAAAAACTGGCCATACATGTTTCTCCTCTAAGAATTTCAGACAAGACTTCCACCCATTATTGACTGGATTCTCTGCCAATCCAAGGATAATTACCAAGCGGAAATTTTGACGCTTACAGGACCTTTTGCCAGCTCAAGGAAGGGTTGTAGCCATAAATATGTGATGGCATTATCTTTGCATAGGGATCATTGCAGGTCAGAAACTCAGGTGATGGAAGGATGGCATGGAAGATCCGGTGGGAATTATTCTGGCAGCTCTCTCCTACTTGCTGGGAGCCGTCCCTTTTGGCCTTCTGATCGCCAAACTGGCAGGGGCAGGAGATATCAGGCAGCAGGGAAGCGGTAACATTGGTGCCACCAATGTATTACGCACAGCAGGCAAAATTCCAGGGGCGATTGCCCTGTTTTTGGATATGGCCAAAGGTGCATTGCCCGTTGCGGTGGCTTTGTATTACGTCCCCAAAGAGACACCCATGTTTGCCTTGGTGGCCATCGCCCCTTTTATTGGCCATCTGTTTCCCGTTTATCTGGGCTTTCGTGGCGGCAAGGGGGTGGCAACCGCATTGGGCGTCTGGCTGATTTGGACCCCTTGGATCGGCTTGGCCATGCTGGGAATCTGGCTGGCAGCGGCAAAGATTGGCCGTATTTCTTCTCTGGCAGCCTTGGCCGCTTTCGCCTTGCTACCGGTCATGCTCTACCTGACCGGACAGGGCACCATCCCCCTGTTGACCGCACTGGTGATGGTGATATTGATTTTTTGGAAGCATCAGCAAAACATCCGCCGATTGTTGGATGGTACTGAGCCACGCATCGGACGAAAGGAGTGATTCCATGTATAAGGTGGTAGTCTGTTCCCTGATTTTGGCCTTGCTGGCGGCCACACCTGTGGTCAACCCATGTCTGGCCAACGGCACCAGCCAACAGGAATCCTCCCCCTTCAAGGTGAATACCAACGGCCAACCCTACCAGGTGGTTTCTGGCGACACCCTGTGGGGTATCTCCGGAAGATTTTTGAAGGATCCCTGGTTATGGCCAGAGGTGTGGCGCAATAACCAACATATCGCCAATCCCCACTTAATCTATCCCGGTGACCTGATCTATTTAAACGTGGACACCCAGGGTCGCCCCTCTTTTACTATTAAAAGGGGAGAAAGCGGTAAAGGCCAACAGGTGACCTTGGTGCCTGAAGTGGTGGTGAGTCCCGTACAACCTAACGATAACGCACTCACCGCCACTCAACGTGATGATATCAACCTCTATTTGCGTCGTAACAGCATCATCGCCGCCAATAACATGACGGGCGTTGGCCATATCGTCGCCCCTACCAAAAATCACCTGGCCTTGGGCGAGGGAGAGACCATCCTGTTATCTCTCAATGACAGGGTTTTTCCTGGGGAAATACTTGCCGTCTATCGTAATGGAAAACCGTTGATCCATCCTACCACTCAGGAAATGCTTGGGGTTATGGTGGAACATGTGGGTATGGTGCGCATAGAACAGATCACCCCCCAGGGACCGGTTGCTCGTATCATAGAGACCTATACCGAAATTGAAGCCATGGACCGAATAACCTGGCCCATCAATCTGGATATGAACTTCCAGATCAGCTACCCCCAGATAGAACCAGAAGTGCGGGGAGCCATCGTAGCCTTGCAGGATCAACTCTCGGAAGTTGGAAACAATCAGGTGGTTACCGTGGCCTTGGGACGGGAAAACCGCCTGCCCCAGGGTTCTATCCTCACCATCTATCGGGCCGGTCGTGCCATTGAGGATCCCGCCAGGAAGGGATCTTGGGACCTCTATCCTCCCACCAGCACGATGCCTGAAGAAAAGATTGGTACGGCTCTCCTCTTCTATGTGGGAGACAAAGCCTCCTTTGCCCTGCTGATGCGCATTAGCGAATCCATCAAACGGGGTGATGTACTGGCCAATCGTTGAACAGAACCATGGCCAACAAACACTTACTCCACTGGCTGCGTTTAATCCGCACCCCTGGCTTGGGAAGTGTTCGTATTCAGCGTCTGCTGGAAGCCATCGGTGAACCAGGCCAAATTCTCGCGGCACCGGCTGCCCGTCTGAAAACGGTGCAGGGCATTGGCACCACCATGATCTCCCAATTGGCGCAGGCACCCTCCCTGGATAAAGCCCAAGAGGAGATGGCCGCCATGACCCGCCTGGGCATTCGCCTGTTGCCCATGGATGATCCCCTTTATCCAGCTCTGTTGAAGGAAATTGCCCAGCCTCCGGTGGCCCTGTTTGTGCAGGGGGATGCCTCTGTCTTACAGAAGGAAATGGCCATTGGCATGGTGGGCAGCCGCCATCCCAGCCATCGTGGGGTGGCCATGGCCCGACATATGGCAAGGGATCTGGTCCAACAAAGTCCGGCGGTAATCGTCTCCGGGCTTGCGGAAGGCATCGACGGGGCCGCCCATTGGGGGGCACTGGATGGTCCAGGATATACCATTGCCGTGGTGGCCACCGGACTGGATGTGGACTATCCCCGCCGCCACAAAGAGTTGCGCCAGGCCATCACTCGCCAGGGATGTATCCTTTCTGAATCCCCCTTGGGAACCCAACCCGCCCCTCATCTCTTTCCCAACCGTAATCGCATTATCAGTGGCCTTTGCCAGGCTGTAGTGGTTGTGGAAGCGGCCCTTTCTTCCGGTTCCCTGATCACCGCCCGCATCGCTCTGGAACAAGGACGAGAAGTTTTTGCGGTTCCCGGCCCCCCCGATTTTCCTTTGAGTCAAGGTCCCAACACCCTGATCAAAGAGGGAGCAACCCTGGTAGAATCCGCCGCCGATATCCTCTCTTCTCTTGCCTGGTCTGACTTCTGTTCAACGCCAATTTACAATAAAGCGTCTCTTCCCTTGACAGAGAGTGGTGGATTGGGTGACAAAACCATGCGTGTGATGGAGATCTTGCGCACCGGTCCCAGGCAATGTGATGAAATTTTGCGGCTTTGCCAATTGACAGTGGGAGAGCTTTCCACCATCTTACTAAAGATGGAGGTTGCAGGCATGTTGGAACGGCTACCGGGAGACCATGTGGCTTTGTGCCAGGACACTTCCACCAGGAAGTCTTAATCCATAACTTACTTATCAAGCGTTTGAACTCATGACATCCCTTGTTATTGTGGAATCGCCCGCCAAGGCGAAGACCATTGAAAAATTTCTTGGAAAAGACTACCGAGTGGTGGCCACCTACGGGCATATTCGTGATTTGCCCAGTAAGGATGGTTCGGTGGATACGGAAAATGGCTTTCTAATGTCCTATGAGATACCCAAAACTTCCACCCGCCACGTGGAAGCCCTGGTCAAGGCAGCCAAGGAGGCACAAACCCTGCTGCTGGCCACCGACCCGGACCGGGAAGGCGAGGCCATCTCCTGGCATGTACAGGAAATATTGAAAAGCAAAAAAGATTTGGCCGACAAACCCATGCAACGGGTGGTCTTTCACGAAATCACCAAGCGGGCCATCCAGGAAGCCATTACACACGCCCGCGATGTGAACCACTCCCTGGTCAACGCCCAACAGGCCCGCCGTGCCCTGGACTATCTGGTGGGGTTCAATCTGAGTCCTCTGTTGTGGAAAAAGGTGCGTTATGGCTTGTCGGCGGGACGGGTGCAATCGGTGGCCCTGCGTTTGATTTGTGATCGGGAAAAAGAGATCCAAGATTTTGTGGTGCAGGAATACTGGAGCATTGTTTCCCAACTGGGCAAAAAAGCCACCGGCAGGGATGGATTCAAAGCCCGTCTGGTGGTGGCAGAGGGTAAGAAACTCTCCAAATTTGACATACCCAATGAGGCCATTGCCCAGAGCCATGTGGCGGCGATCCAGGGCAAGGCGGTTCATGTCCACAAGGTGGACAAAAATCAGGTTAAACGCAACCCTGCTCCCCCCTTTATCACCTCCACCCTGCAACAGGAAGCCTCCCGCAAACTGGGCTTTTCCACCAAAAGATGCATGGTGGTAGCCCAACATCTCTATGAAGGTGTGGAAGTTCCCACCGAAGATGGGGGCAAAGAGGTGGTGGGTTTGATCACCTACATGCGTACCGACTCGGTGAATTTGGCCGATGAAGCGGTTGAATCCATGCGGCAGGTGATTGGTGAGCGTTTTGGACCCGAATTTGTCCCCAAGGCCCCCCGTCGCTATAAATCCTCCGCCAAGAATGCTCAGGAAGCCCATGAGGCCATCCGTCCCACCGATCCCCGCCGTTCCCCAGAGATGGTCAAGGGCAGCCTGGAGCGGGATCAATTCAGACTGTACGAATTGATCTGGAAGCGGGCCATGGCTTGTCAGATGGAATCGGCCAGGGTAGACCAGGTGGTGGCTACCCTCACGGTGGGAGAGAACAGCGAGACCGCTCCCTATCAATTGCGGGCTACCGGTTCTTCCATCGCCTTTCCAGGGTTTATTGAAATTTATACCGAAGGCAAGGATGAGGTCTCCTTGCAGGATCGGGATGAGGATGAAACCCAGGAGCGACTGCCGGTCTTGAACCAGGGAGATACCCTGGTGCAACGCCAAGTAGACCCATTGCAGCACTTTACCGAACCCAAACCCCGCTACACGGAAGCCACCCTGGTGCGTGCCCTGGAAAGTTTTGGCATCGGTCGGCCTTCCACCTATTCACCCACCATGTCCACCTTGCAGGATCGGGGCTATGTGCGGCTGGAGAGTGGCAAGTTTTTCCCGGAAGATGTGGGAGTGGTGGTCAACAGTTTTTTGACCGCCCACTTTCCCAAATATGTGGATTACCACTTTACCGCTCGCATGGAAGACGGCCTGGATGCCATCTCCCGTGGGGAAAAGGAGTGGATTCCCCTGTTGCAGGATTTCTGGCAGCCTTTTATTGGCCAGGTGCGGGAGAAGGAGCAATCCACCAAAAAGTCGGATGTGACCACGGAAGTCACCAGCGAAGAGTGTCCCCAGTGTGGCAAACCGGTGATGATTCGACTGGGACGTTATGGTCGTTTCAAGGCGTGTTCCGGTTATCCCGAATGCCGCTATACCATGGATTTGCGTAAGGAAGGTAAAGGGGAAGAGGAGGAGGCACAGCCAGAGGTTTCCGATCAAACCTGTGAAAAGTGTGGCAAGTCCATGCTGATCAAGAGTGGACGATATGGCAAATATTTGGCGTGTTCCGGCTATCCCGACTGTCGCAACATTCAGCCCCTGGAAAAGCCCAAGGTGACGGGTGTTAAGTGTCCGGCCTGTAAAAGTGGCGAGTTCCAGGAGAAGAAATCCCGCTATGGGAAAATATTCTACAGTTGTTCCAACTATCCCAAGTGCAAGAATGCGGTTTGGGATCCACCGGAAAATGTTCCCTGTCCCAAGTGTGGTCATCCCGTAACCACCGTCAAACGCCCCAAACGGGGTGGTCCGAGTCGCAATTGTCCCGTGGAGGGGTGCGGTCACAAGGAGCCACTGACGGAAGAGGGGGATTCCCCTGTGACCAAAACCGCCTAATGCCGTGAACATACTGGTCACCCTCAAGGGGGAACACTATGAACTCCCCCATCACGCCTACGCTGTTTTGGCGGAGATCCACTGGCCAAGCAAAAAAATCGTTCGCTCCCTGAAAATTCCTGCCGCTTCCTTTCGTCATGATGGGGCCTTTATGGCCCCCCTGGCGGGAGGGGTGTGCTGCCATGGTGACCGTGTTTTCATGGCCATGTGGAATTTTATTGTGGAGATCGACTATGACACCTTTGAAATCGTCAACGCCGTGTCCAACCCCTGGATGGCCGACTTGCATGGTCTGGCCACCGATGGTGGTTATCTCTACGTGGTTTCCACGGCAGTAACCTCCTTGTTGGCCCTGAATTTAAAGGATCTCTCCCTGGCTTGGCAGTGGGGACCAGAGGAACCTATCCTTGGTCAGGGGGCTTCCTGGTGGCAGCGTTGGTCCTCTTCGTGTGGGAATGAATTTCGCTATATCCACAAATCCCGTAGTTGCCACTATCGCCATCATCTAAATGATGTGCGCCATCGGGATGGTTTTCTCTATTTGACCACCTTGAAATGGTTGCAACAAGAGGGGGGGGCGGTGATTCGTTTGAACCCGGTCAACAGGCAGGCAGAGTTTCTGATTCCTCCTGGCCTCATTTTTGGTCCCCATGATGGGGAGTGGACCCAACAAGGATGGTTGTTCACCGAATCGGCCAAAAATGGGGTGGTGTGGCAGCGGGAGGATGGTTCCTTGAATAGGATGCCCCTCTCCCCTGCTCCCGCCTTTGTCCGTGGTCTGTGTGCCATGGGGGAGGGCTATCTGGTGGGATTTACCAGACGACGCCAATCGGCCACCCCTTCCTGGATTGTGGAATTTTCGGAGGATTTTGGGCGGGAAATTTCCCGCTTGGATGTGAGTTTATTTTATCCAAAGGAAATTGGGGCGGCCATTCATGCTCTGACGCATGCTCCAATTTTATAAATCAGGTTGAAAATTTCCTATTGACGTTAGGCCTTGGATTTAGATAGCCTTTTCTTCTGGATGAAGCCAGCCATTGGAAAAACAAACGAGAGATGCCATCTCCAATTATTACCACATTAGAAGTACTTAGAAAACAATTCAACATTTCCCTGGCTACCCTGTCTACCGAAACCGGAATTGGTTCACAGAGGCTGGAGGAGATTGCGGCCTCCTGTTCTCCGACCCCTGAAGAAGAAGCCGTGTTATCCAGGGCCTTCCGCATGGTTCTGCAACCCGCGACGGACTTGGATGAGCCGGTACGTCTGTTGACCCTCAAACGGGAATTCACCGAACTGGATGACAAGGCGCGTCTGCGTGTTTTTCAGCTCTCCCAGGATGCCCGCAATCTGGAGAGCCTCAGGAATGCCTTGTCAGAGACCAACTCGTGGAAACTCTTCCTCAATACCCGTGATGCCTTGAACTTACCCCGTTTTTCAGCCAACCAGGAACCCTGGCAACAGGGGGAACAGTTGGCCATAGCCTTGCGAAGGGCTTTGAATTTGGGGAATCAACCCATTGAGTCCATGTCCAGGCTGGCAAGAGAGCATTTTCCTGGTCTGACCGTGCTCTTTGGTGATCTTGGAAAGCAAGGTCCGGAGGGGCTTTTGCTAGCGGATGAAAGTCGTGGTGTCACTATCGCCCTCAATCAGGCGGCTCCCAAAAATCAGTATCTTCAGGTGCGACGCTTCAACCTTGCCCATGAGTTGGGTCACGCCCTGGTGGATATTGGTCTGCGTGTTCCTTTGGCTCATGTTACCCGAGGCACTACCACCAGCCAACTGGCAGTGGAACAGCGTGCCAACGCCTTTGCTGCTTACTTTCTGTGCCCCAAGCAGGAACTGCTCAATCTTGTGGATCACCATCAGGATGCCCGAAGGGTAGCGGAAGTGGCGGTCAATACCTACTGCCTGCCCTATCAGACCGTTCGCACCATGCTGCGCAACAATGCAAACCTGCAAATTCCCGACAGTGGAAAAAGGGCCAGGTTTGACAGGAACCGGTGGCATACCCAGGAAGCCGAGAGCGATTTTAAAAATTTTCCTCTGCCGGATGTCCCCATGGAGTACCGTTCCGACATGGCGCGGGTGGCCACTGAGTCTTATCTGCTGGGCCTGATCAGCCGCCAGCAGTTGGCCCTTATTCTTGGATTGGAGCCGGACAGGGATATCAGCGGTCTGCCGCCATACCTGTTTGGTCAAGCCAATCCTGCGGTTTTGTTTGCCGAACTGCGTGAAATTCTTGCCGCTGAAAACATGGAAATCCAATGGCCAGCGGCATGATGGCAGGCGGTTACCTGCTGGATACCAATGTTGTCAGTGAACTTTGCAAGCCCAAACCCGATGTTAAGGTGAACCAGTTTGTCCTGGGATTGCCAGCCACCCATATCAGCGTGATGACACTTGCCGAACTCCAGGCAGGCATCGCCCAGTCTGCCAGCAAGGGCAACAATGTACAGCGATTGAATACCTGGTTTAGCAAACTTCAGGGGCAGGCTGTGGTCCATGACATAACAAAGGATATTGCCATTCAAGCAGGTCAGTGGCGGGGTGAACTCAAGGCTGCGGGTAAGAACCAGGAGTATCCAGACATCCTGATTGCGGCCACAACCTTGGTGCAAGGCCTGCAACTCGCCACAAGAAATACCGGTGATTTTGAGTATATGGCAAACAAGGGTCTTGCCATTTACAATCCGTGGTGTAACCAGGAAATCCGCTAAGGTAAATTTATTTTTCCGCCCGAGATTAACCATCAGCAAACATGGTTCATCCTAAACCTGGCAATACTCTTCCTCAAACATCAGGGCACATTTGCCCTTTGTTGGTACACCATCGTGGCTGTAGGTGCGATCGTGCGCCACCGTGTCCAACTTCTTGACTGCACGATGAATAGGGCCGTCACTTTTCTTCTTGGCAAGACCCATGCCTGTCTAAACGCCCCAATCTCCTCGTGATAGAACCCCCTCGTCAAAACCATGACCCGCTTTGTGCCACTGCTGGAAAATTGATGGTCATCTTTGGCGACAAAGTCATGAAACCACACCCCGTATAGGAACAAGTGTCAGAAATAATTCCTTCCTCACCCCACCAGACCCCATTCTAATTTTTCCTTCCGCCCTGGCATCGGAGTTGCATTTCCCACCTCAAGAACGAAAAAAGGGGCCAGCAGGCAGAGGCTGGCAGGGACTTCTATCCAATTCATGGAAACCAGGTGGGGCATGTACGCAGGCGATCAACCATCCCGTTTGGCAGCAAGAAAACCATCCACGCTTAAACAAAGCACCGGATATAGAGAGTTGCGCACCCCAGACTTTGACGACGATGAAATGATGGTGGCCCCAGTGCGACCCGTCAAACCCGTCGCGCCACCCCAGTTCACCGAAGAACAGGTGGATGAATGCCTTAATAATTTTCTGGCAGATGCCAAAGCCGAACGGCTGGAATGCCTGGTGGAGGCCATCAGCACCTTCATGGTGGTCCTGGCCGCCGACCGGCAAAAAGGTAAAAAATTGCCAGGAACCCTCACTGTCAAAGGTTGGATCGGGCTGCTCAATCGTTGGGAGGCCATGTTGGGCCAATTCCGCAGCCGCCAAGTCTTCTTTGCCAAATCCTTCATCAAAGAAGCCTTGGAAAATTCCGCCCTCCGCCTCTCCCCCATGGCAGGAGCCTTTGAAGAGTTGGTTCACCTGATGGAAGATACCTTGCAAGTTCCCGTGGAACACGTGGTCCGCAAGCTCAGTTAAACTTTAAGCCGCCAACGCACCGCCGCAAGAGGAGCCACTTCCCGCAGTACAGGCAAGACAGTGGCTACCGGTGCGAATGGTGCGGCGAGCAAGTGAAGATGCACTTTCCTCCAAGGATGCCTGCAAAGGCAGATCCAAGGCCACATTGAAATCACAATCATAAAACCTGCCATCCCAGGCCATACTCAATTGGTGACGACACATAAGACCCTGTAAAGTAGCGGGATTAAAAGCTTCCTGCAAAACCTGCCAATAGTGACCCTCCTTGCCTTGCTGACGCAGAGTCGCCCGAAATCGGCCTATGGGCATATTGGTAATGGTCAGCAAGCGACTGAAGGACAAACCATAACGCTCTGCCAACTCCCGTCGATAGGCCGCTTCCAATTGCACCTGATTGGGAGGCAAAGCCGCCCCACCCGGATTGTAAACCAGGTCCAACTGCAACCCTTCTTCCCGTCCATAACCCAACTGGTTGAGTACACCAATGGCCGCCACCATCTGCTGATGGCTTCCATCACCCCGTTGGGCATCCACATTGGCTTCCAGATAACAGGGCAGCGACCCCACCAATTGCAATCGGTGGTGACGAAAAAACTCCGCCATGCCCCGCATCTCGGGCAAGTGCAAAACCGACAGATTGGTACGTACCTGCACCTGTACCTGCCGTTCCACCAAGCCAGTGACAAATTCACGAAAGCGGGGATGCAACTCCGGGGCACCACCGGTCAAATCCACCCGTTGGATTCCCCACTGCTCCACCAAAGACCAAATCCGCTCCATGGTCTGCCAGGACATTTCCTCCCGTCGTCCAGGACCGGCGGCCAAATGGCAGTGACGGCATTCCAGATTACAGCGCAATCCCACATTGATCTGTAAGGTCTGCAAGGACAGGGCGGTCAACTGGGGCGCACCCGTGACCTGTTGAAGTACTTGAGCAAAAAGATTCATGCGGGCAACCGTGAGAGTGTGTGTCAGTATCGACATCATACTAACACATGTCTCCCACTTTGACCAGCACAGGGCGGGCAGCGACCGTTGCCAATCCGCAAGGGATGGCTCAGGCCACAATATTGATATTCTGCCCAACCCCAGGAGGATTACCTCCAGACGGACGGGCAGCAGGAGAGGCACTGGCCACGGAATTGATCAACGTCATCACATTTTTGGCTTGCAAATCTTGGGACTTTTTGAGCACCGTCACCTGGGCCTGACTGGGCTGTTGTAATGGATTGAGAGATACTGCACCGTCCACGTTCATCGCCTTCTCCTCTTATAAACGCTCTGAAACGAGCCAACCCACACCCTTAAGCCCGCTCAAACTCTTTTTCCCCACATCCCTTAACGGTCAGGGCCAAATAATCTTTAGAAAAAAATTTCCCCCACACCCATTTTTTTCCTGCAGCATGCCCCTAAGAAACATTGTTACCCAATTCCATTTTTGAGCTGAATCTATTTATTCGTCTAACTTATTGAAGTTGCGTTCCTTCATCACAAAACACGGATAATCACTTTCACTCTCTAAAAAAAACCGAACCAAATCAAACCTTCCTACCTTTAAAAATCGTCATTCAGGTTGACTTGGGTCAAGCATCTTTTACTGGGAAAAAAATATGATCTGCGGCAAATCACACGGCTTGTCCGCGTGATCAAGCGTGGTTAACAACCATCAATACTTAATCCGGCAATCCGGTCCATCATTGTACAAGGTAGAAGGAGGGAGGCATGGCAGAACCCCAGAAGTCGGCAGGAGATCCAATCGTTCGGATCCCTGTCATGCAAAGGGTATTGGACAACCCGTTTTTACTACTGTTTCTCGGCGTCGTGATGCCCACGGTATTTTACGTGCTCTGGGGGGTCATGGAAATCGCCACCATCCCCATCGCACCTTAACAACTAACAGGAGGAATTCATACGATGGCCATTACGCCTCCCGAACAAAAAATTTGGTGGAACCAGCCTCTGGATAAAGTGGAAGGCACCTGGGTGATCGTCGCTCTCGTCTGGTGTTTGATCCTCTTCCTGTGGATGCCTTGGTGGCACCTCTACGGCAAACAAAATCTCTCCAACGAATCCTATCGCACCAGCCCGGACCGCTTTGAAAAGAAAGTCCAGGAAATGGTGGCCAAATACAAAGTGGGCGAAGAAGGCAAAACCGGCATTCCCGTGGTTCGTCCCCCCGCCGGTAGCGATGTCTACTTCTTGGGACGCCTTTGGGAGTGGTATCCCATCCTGGAGCTGGAGAAAGATAAAACCTACAAGTTTCATATCTCTTCTCTGGACTACCAGCATGGCCTCTCCATCCAGCCTGTGAACATCAATTTGCAGATCCTGCCCGGCTACGAGACGGTGGTTAAATTTACCCCCGATCAAGCTGGCAACTACGGCGTAGTCTGCAATGAGTTCTGTGGTGCCGGTCACCACCAGATGCTGGGCAAAATCACCGTCAAGTAACCCCCACGGACGACCGTTGGCAATTTAGGAGCAAAAGATGGCAGAGAAAAGTTTTCGACTTTGCCCCACCAGTGGCCTGTATTTTCATCGCAGTGCAGAATCCCTGATGAAAGCCCATGCGGTGGTGGGGGTAGTTTACCTTCTTGTCGGCGGGTTGATCGGCCTATTGCTGGCCCTCACCCGTGCACCCGACATCCACCTTCTGGATGCAGAAACCTTTTACATGGTGCTCACCGCCCATGGTATCGACATCCTCATCTTCTGGATCATCTTTTTTGAAATCGCCGTTCTCTACTTTGCATCATCCACCCTGCTACGGGTTCGACCTGCAACCCCCTTGCTGGGATGGTTGGGCTTTGCCCTGATGCTCATCGGCTCCATCATGAATAACGTGGCCGTGTTTCGTGGCAGCTCCAGCGTCATGTTCACCTCCTACGTTCCCATGCCCGCCGAACCCATCTTCTATCTGGGCTTGATCCTGTTCGCCGTTGGCGCACTCCTGGGCTGCTTCATCTTTTTGGGCACCCTGGTCATCGCCAAAGAAGAAGGCACCTACCAAGGCTCCATTCCCCTGGTGACTTTCGGTGCCCTCACCGCCGCCATCATCGCCATCTTCACCATCGCCATGGGCGCGGTCATCCTCATCCCCACCCTCATGTGGTCCATGGGCCTGATCAAAAACATCGATCCCCTCATGTACCGCAACGTTTGGTGGGCCTTGGGCCACTCCTCCCAGCAGATCAACGTCTCTGCCCATGTGGCCGTCTGGTATGCCATCGCCGCCATCGTCTTTGGTGCCAAACCCATGTCGGAAAAGGTAAGCCGTGGAGCCTTCCTGCTCTACATCCTCTTCCTGCAACTGGCCTCCGCTCACCACTTGCTGGCCGACCCCGGTATCTCCTCTACCTGGAAGGTCTTCAATACCTCTTACGCCATGTACCTGGCGGTTTTGGCCTCCATGATCCATGGCCTCACCGTTCCCGGCTCCATCGAAGTTGCCCAACGCAAAAAGGGCCTCAACAACGGTCTCTTCGAGTGGTTGACCAAAGCCCCCTGGGGTAACCCGGTCTTCTCCTCCATGTTCTTCTCCCTCATCATCTTCGGCTTCATCGGTGGTATCACCGGCGTGGTCATGGGTACGGAACAGATCAACCTGATCATCCACAACACCCTGTTCGTCCCCGGTCACTTCCACGCTACCGTGGCAGTCGGTACGACCATGGCCTTCATGGGTGTTGCCTACTTCCTGATTCCGGTCCTCTTCCGTCGTGAACTCATCATGCCCGGCCTGGCCAAAATCCAGCCCTATCTGTTCGCCGGTGGCATGCTGATCTTTATCCTCTTCATGTTGGGTGCCGGTACCCTGGGTCTGCCTCGTCGTCACTGGGATGTGAACTTTGCCGGTGCCGCCCTGCAATTCCAGTTCGCCGGAACCGCTGTCTCCATGCTGGGTTTCGTGGTGGTCGGTGCCGTCCTCGCTGCCCTGGGTGGTGTGGCCTTCGTCCTGATTGCCGTGGGTTCCCTGGTCTTCGGTAAACCCCTGGATTCCAGTGCCAACCTGCTCACCAGCTTCGGTGCTCCTCTGGCCGCATCCTCCTACAATGTGGATCGCCCAGAAGTCCTGGCTCCTGCTGCCGATGAAGGATCCCATCAACATGTCTCTGCCTCGGGCACCTTCGTCCTGGCATTGATCTTCCTGGTCTCCTTCGTCATCTACTTCTTCGCCAACGCCAAATATCTCAGCTCCGTTTGGCCCATGGGTTGACGTAGTCCCTTTTCCACCAGCCCCCCTTCCCTTGGGGGGCTGGTTGGAGCACAATAGCCGCCTGGAATGGTTATTTCTTTATAAGATGGATGGCGAACCATGATTGCTTTAGCCAGACAAATTCTTGTTTTGTTTAAATTACGCATCGGCGTTGCCATGGTGCTCACCGCCACGGCCAGTCTTGCCGTCACCCCCGGTCCTTCCCCTACCGGTATGCAAACCTTCATTCTCGCCCTGGCGGTGCTCCTCTCCGCCGGTGCTGCTGGCGGTTTCAATCATTATTTCGATTATGACATCGACGCCCGCATGTCCCGCACCCGTAACCGTCCCTTCGTCACCGGTGCCCTGCAACGCTCGCAAAAATGGCTGTGGATCCTGGCCTTGCTCCTGACCTTCTCTGTGGCCATCACCGCCTATGCCATCCATGCCATCGCCGCCTTCCATGTCTTCATGGGGGCCTTCTTCTACGGCATCGTCTATACCGCCTGGCTCAAACGGCGTACCTGGCTCAACATTGTCATCGGCGGATTGGCTGGCAGCTTTGCCGTCCTGGCCGGAGCTACCACCGTCACCCCCCACTTGACCACCGTTCCCTATGCCTTGGCCCTGGTCCTCTTCCTGTGGACCCCCTCCCATTTTTGGAGCCTGGCCATCGCTTTACAAGAGGATTATCGCCAAGCCGGTGTCCCCATGCTGCCGGTGGTGGCTGGTAACAGTGTCACCGCCAAAGCCATTCTCTTCAACACCTCCCTCCTGGTCATGGCCTCCCTCATTCCCTTCTGGTATGGCATGGGCTGGCTCTACCTGTTCGGAGCGGTGGCGGGAGGTGGTCTCTTCCTGGGACGCAGCCTGCAATTGCTGTGGAATCCCTGTCGGGAACGGGCCATGTCCAACTTTTATGCCTCTCTCATCCATCTGGCTCTGCTGTTGAGCTTCGCCGTCTTGGACAAACAGGATTGGGCACCTCTCTTCTCCCTGTAATCCTTGTCCTGCTGGCCTGGTTTGCATCTCCATCCTTTGCTGAAGAGGGTTACGACTTCAGACAATTGCTGGATATCAGCCAAAAGGCCATCGGTAACAAGGTCAGCAATCACCCCCTGGTGGATGGGCGGGGACAGCGGTTGAAACTGGAACAATTCCGGGGCAAACCGCTGGTCATCAGCCTCATCTATACCAGTTGCTATCAAATATGCTCCATGGCTACCCGCAATCTGGCAGAAGGGGTGGAAAAAGCCCGCCTGGCCCTGGGAAATGATGCCTTCAACGTCATCACCATCGGCTTTGATACTCCACGGGATACCCCACAATCCCTCTCCCAGTTCGCCCGTCAGCAGGGAATCCACAATCTCCCCGGTTGGACGGTGGCCGCCGCCCAAGAAGAGACCGTCGCCCTCTTGATTCAAGAATTGGGCTTTCGCTACTTCGCCTCCCCCAAAGGCTATGATCACATGGTGCAAGCCACCATCCTGGACAGTGAAGGGGTGATCTACCGCCAGGTCTATGGCGAATCCTTCGACTTGCCCTTGTTGGTGGAACCCCTCAAAGAGCTGGTCCTGGGGCGTCCCCAACCCAATGAAGCCCTGCTGGAGGGCCTCAACCGCAGGGTGCGACTGTTTTGTACCACCTTTGATCCCAACAGCAACTCCTACCGTTTTGACTATTCCATCTTCATCGGCATGTTCATTGGTGGCTCCATTCTGCTCATTGTCTCCTTCCTGCTGTGGCGTGAATTCCGGCGAGCCAAACTTCTTGCCAAGCAAAACCCAAAAATCACAACCTCTTGATGTAGATCATGCCAAAGGGTTGAGCAACCTTATATTTTAAGATGGAGTAATGGCGATGTACGCCCTTTTCCAACCCAGATGGCCATTGGCCAGGAGGACTCCGTGATCGAATATGTGCAACGCGCAGGTAACGCCCTGCTCCATCGCGCGGAAGGAGGATTCAACCGAATTTTTGGCAATGAATTGAATCCCCTCTACCACCTTGGACCTTTGACCTTCTTTTTCTTCTGGATTGTCCTGGTATCTGGCGTCTATGTCTTTATCTTTTTTGATTCCAATGTGGCGGGTGCCTGGAAGTCTGTGGAGTACATGACCCATGAACAATGGTGGATGGCGGGCATTATGCGCAGCCTGCACCGCTATGCCTCCGATGCGGCGGTGATCACCATTGGCTTGCACCTGTTACGGGAATTTTGTCGCGACCGTTATCGGGGAGTGCGATGGTTTTCCTGGTTTACCGGAGTTCCCACCTTGTGGCTGGTGGTGTTGCTGGGTATTTCCGGCTACTGGCTGGTTTGGGATCAAATGGCCCAATATTTGGCCATGGCCACCGCTGAACTGGTGGACTGGTTACCCCTGGCCCCTGGCTCCATGGCCTCCAACTTTCTTGAAGGACAGATGACCGACCGCTTTTTCATTTTGATGGTCTTTCTGCACCTTTTGGGCTTTCCAGTGGCTTTAATTTTTCTACTCATGACCCATGTGAGTCGCATTGGCTCGGTGGATTTCAATCCACCTCGTGGTCTGGCCATCGGCACCCTTGGTAGCTTGATCCTGCTTTCCATTGTTAAACCCGCAGTGAGCCACCCTGCCGCCGACCTGTATCAATCTCCCATTACCCTCAACCTGGACTGGTTTTATCTTAACATTTATCCCATTGTGGACATGTTCGGTCCCGGAGTGGCCTGGACGGTTTCCACCAGTATCACCCTGCTGTTCCTGGTTTTGCCCTGGCTGCCACCCCGCAAGGAGCGTCCGCCGGCAGTGGTCAATCTGGACCATTGTGATGGGTGTCAGCAATGTGCCAGGGACTGTCCTTTTGGCGCGGTGATCATGCGTCCCCGCAGCGATGGGCGCAAATTTGAGTTTCAACCAGAAGTGGATCCGGGTTTATGTACCGCTTGCGGTCTCTGCGTGGGGGCCTGTCACTCTTCCAACCCGTACCGGCAACCCAATGCCACCCTGCATACCGGTATCGACATGCCCCATTTGACCATCGATACCCTGCGCAATCAAACGGTGGAAGCGGTACGCAATCTTACTGGTTCTCGCAAAATTGTCCTGGTGGGCTGTGAGCATTGCTCCCCCGTGCACCACCTGGCCTCTTCGGAAGTAGCTCCGGTGACCTTGCCTTGCAGCGGCATGCTGCCCCCCTCTTTTGTGGACTATCTGTTGAAAAAAGGGGCGGATGGAGTGGTTCTTACCGGCTGCCGGGAAGAGGACTGCTATTTTCGCTTTGGCAACCGGTTAACCGAACAACGGGTGCATGGTGAGCGGCCCCCCAAACTGTTTGCCCGTACCGATCGGGGCAAATTGCGCATTGTGCCTGCCTCCCCCTTGGAAGGCGGTGATCTGGCCAAGGCTTTGGAGAGTTTCAAGCAAGATTTGGCTTCCTCCGTGGGTGAGGAGAAAAAACATGGCTGATGTGGTCCGCTACCTTTTTCAGGCCGTCTTTTATCTCTGCTTTTGCGCCTTGGTTTATGCCTTGTCGGTCTGGCCGCCCTACCAATATTTGCGCCCAGACCAAGGGGAGATCAAAATTTCCTTCAAGCACTCCGGCCAGCATGTGGAACCCTGTCGCGAGTTGAGCAAAGAGGAGTTGATGAAGCTCCCTCCCAACATGCGCAAGGCCACCAAATGTTCCCGTGAGCGTTCTCCTTTGCAGTTGGAACTTTTATTGGACGGCAAACTGTTGGCCAAGCGGTCCTATCGTCCCAGTGGCTTGAGTCGGGATGGGGCCTCTTTTGTCTACGCCAAATTTCCCGTGCCCGCTGGTTCTCACCGGCTCACCATCCAAATGAACGATAGTGTCCGGGAGCCGGATTCCCGTCTGGCGGGGGAAAAACAGCTTAAACTCACCCCTGGTCAGGCTTTGGTCATCGGCTTCGATTCAGTGGACAAAACCTTCACCTTTCATTGATCCTCCTCTCTGCCGGGCGGCTGGTCACAGCTTCCCGGCAACTTTTTTACTCATGACCTCCATCAGTTGCAATAATTTTGTCTTGGTAAAAGGTTTATGCATGATTCTGTAGTTGGTCAGCCATTCCTGGAATCCCAGGATATGTGGGTGGCTGATGCCATTCATGAGAATCATCTGCATGGGGGGCAATCCCACCTCTTTTTCCCATTGGCGAATATGCTGGATCACAGTATAAGCCTCCAGGGGAGGATGAATATTAATCAGCAAAAGATCAAACCCCTCTTTTCCCATTGTGGCAATCGCCTCCTTGCTGTTGAATACGGTGGTAAAGGTGTGGATAGTCCGCTTCAAGTAGGCTTCCACCTGGATTTGGCTCTCCACCGAATTATCCACCAACAGAACCCGGCGCGGGGTGCACCCCCTTTGGGCCGCCTCTTCTGTTCGTGTGGGTGCGGTTGCATAGCGTATGGGGATGGTAAACATAAAGGTACTCCCTTCGCCTTTACGGCTCTCTACCCATAACTTGCCCCCCATGAGTTCCACCAATTTGCGTGAAATGGTCAAACCCAGCCCTGAACCGTTTTTCCTATGAGAGCCTGTACTGGTGACCTGGACAAAACGATGAAAAATGGCCTCAAGGTTTTCTGGTAAAATGCCAATGCCCGTATCGGTCACCGAATAGAGAAGTTCTGTCCCCTGGCGGGTCACCCCCACCTGGATATGGCCATGATGGGTGAACTTGATGGCATTGGTGATCAGGTTGACCAATACCTGATTCAGGCGATGATCATCCCCCAGCATCATTTCAGCAGGAATGGAAGGATCCACCATGGCGGTCAGGCGCAGGCGTTTTTCCTTGGCCATGGTTTGTAAAATCATCACCGTCTCATCCAACAGGGTACGGGGGTGGTAGGGTTGCTCCAGCAGGGTAAAGCGGCCTGCCTCCATGCGGGAGTAGTCCAGGATATCGTTGATGAGATGGAGCAAATTTTTACCCGATTTTTGCATCATGTCCGCATAATGGCGTTGCTCTTTGGAGAGTTCCGTCTCTTGCAGCATGCTGCACATGCCCAAAACCACGTTCATGGGGGTGCGGATTTCGTGGCTCATGACCGATAAAAATTCACTTTTGGCCATGGTGGCCATTTCCGCCTGCTCTTTGGCCTTGCGCAACATTTCTTCGGCTTTTTTTCTTTCCGTAATATCCAGGATGATGGAAATCAGCCGCTCCACCTGTCCATGATTGTTTTTTAAGGCTTGCACATTGACGAGGGTATGGAGGATCTCACCATCCTTGCGTATATAGCGTTTATCCAACATGAAGCCCTGGGTCTCCCCACGAAGCATTCTGTTATAATGGGCCAGGTTTTCTGGTAAATCATCTGGATGGGTTAAATCGCTCCAGGTAAAATGGACCATCTCTTCCCGGCTATACCCCAACATTTGGCAGAGATGGTTATTGAACACCAACCACTGTTTGGTTTGGGCGGCGGTGATGGACATGCCGATAAATGGCAGGTCATAGAACAAGCTCAGTTCTTCAAACAAATTAGCTTCATCATATTTACGCAGGGTAATATCCTGGATTTGTGATATAAAATAAAGAGGATTCTGATCTCTATCTTTGACCATGGAAGCACACAATAACCCCCAAATAACATGCCCCTGTTTATGAATATAACGTTTTTCCATCCGATAGTAGGGTAAGGCTCCCCCCAGTACTTGCCGCACATAGGCCTGATCCATGGGCAAATCTTCCGGGTAGGTAAGGGATTTAAAATCCATATTGACCAGCTCTTCATTGGAATAACCCAGCAGGTTACACAGGCTGGGGTTGACCCGCATAAAACGACCTTCCAGGGAAACCAGGGCCATTCCGTGGGCAGCACTTTCAAAAGAACTTTCAAAACGGGATTCACTTAACAACAAGGCCTCTTCCACTTGGTTCCGGCGGCGTCTTTCCTCTCTCAACAGGTTATTTTTCTCCTCCAGCTCTAGTAAGGCATGTGACAAGGAGGTGGGTTTGTCTCCGCCGCCTCCGATTCTCATATGGACTTTTTCCGCTAAGTGCATGGTATCCATTTACTACTCCTTATTGGGTTCTTGGCTAAACCAGATGACATAGTGGTTTAGAACAACTTACCTTAAAGTATAACTAGCAGGATAAAACTTGCCCCACCTTGCGCTATATAACATTAAGGATTTAATATAAGAACTACTCTCACGCAGCGTTTTTTCGACACCTTATCCCATTGTCGTTCCCCATGAATTGCCCCAGGAGGGTTGTCCAAGGGCTAACAGCAGATCAATTTTTTTCTTCAACTCCTCCAATGTAAACGGTTTTCGCATGGTCTCCACCGCACCCAAACAACGTGCCATCCGAAAAACGTGAGGAATATCCAAAATATGGTGGTCACCGGTCATGGCAATAATGCCGATGGACTTGGGATTAACCCCAGAAGGGGGTTTGCGAGTAAATTCTGTGAGAAATTCGATGCCATCTTTTTCCGGCATGAAGATATCGGTAATAATCAGGTTAACCGAAGCTGTAGACAGACAGTTAAAGGCCTGAAAACCATCCTCTGCGGCAATGACGGAATGACCAAGTTTTTGCAGTTGGTGGGTGAGCAACATGCGGACGGATTCATCGTCATCGATGATCAAGATATTTGCCATTCTTTTCCCCTCGGATTGAATTTGCTTTAATTTTTGCCCATATAGAATCCATTAGCAATTGCCATGCCACGGTCTGATTGTTAAAAATATCCTTATTTCCTGCGGGATTTGGATTTTTTAAACGGGTGGGCTTGAAACATATGGTTTCAAAAATACGGCATGTTTCAGGATTGTTTTGAAACGAAAGAAGGGTTGGTCGTATCTACTTTGGAGGATGGGAACGGAATACAGCTTAACCATTCCTGACACTTCCACCTATTTTTTTCCCAACCTTATTATTTTCCTGTATACTGGTCCGGTGGGATGGATTGACGGCTGTTACAGCACGAGGATTTCCCCATGGCGACCTCCATTTTTCACCGCAAGAGTTCTTTTTCCACCAGTGCCCGAGCAGCGGTCATTTTGATTGCTTTGAATGCCTTGCTTTTTTTGGCCAAGGTCATTGTGGGTCTGCTTTATGATTCGCTGGCCATTCTTTCCGATGCCAGTAACTCTCTGATGGATATCCTTACTTCCACGATCATTCTTCTTGCGGTGCGGGAGACGGCCAAGCCAGCCGATGATGACCATCCCTTCGGACATGCTCGCACGGAACCCCTGGCTGCTTTTACCATTGCGGTGCTCACCTGTGTGCTTGCGGCTCAGGTGTTTCGTGAGGCGGTTCAGCGTCTTATGGAAGGGGGAGAACCTTTGACCGGTTGGCCGCCCGTTCTGGTCTTATTGGCGGTGATTTTGGTGAAGGGGATTATTTTGGTGGTGGCGGGGCGCATGGGGAGAAAAATGCGCAGCCCCGCCCTGATAGCTGCCGCCATTGATGCCAAGATGGACGTGGTCATCAGCCTGCTTGCTTTGTTGGGGGTGGCGGGGAGTGATCTGGGTTGGCCGTGGCTGGATGGTTTTGCCGCCTTGTTGATTTCTCTATGGATTGCCTGGACCGGCTTTTCTTTGGGGCGTGACAACATTGTGAAATTACTGGGGGCCATCCCCGATGCCACCACGGTGCGACTGGTGCACAATCGATTGGATCTTTTGAAGAAACAGCATCGCATCCGCAATTTCCATGAATTGCGTCTCCACTATGTGGGATCGGAAATTCATGTGGCTTTGCATGTGGATGTGGATCGGCAGGGGAGTGTGCAAAGAAACCATGATTTGGACGAAGAGATTCAGCACATGTTATGTGCCATTCCAGGGGTTCGCCATGTGGCGGTGCATATCGATCCTGTTTGAGGTGTTATTCGTCCTTACTCTCTTTTGCCGCCAGGGCCTGTTCGATGGCCTCGATGGTGGGCAGGCTGGTTTGCAGTTCGGCAGGCAGGGCGGCCATGAGTTGATATTCAGCCACACCCATGGGTTGTTTGGAATCCCGCAGGGCATATTCAGCCACCACCTTGTTTTTGCTCTTACATAACAACATGCCAATGGTGGGACCATCCTGCTCATGACGCAACAGGGCGTCCACCGCCGTGAGGTAAAAACCAAGCTGACCGGTGTGCTCCGGATGGAAGGCACCCGCCTTCAGTTCAATGACCACGTAACAACGCAACTTTAGATGGTAGAAGAGCAAATCCAGAAAAAAGTCCTCCCCACCCACCTCCAAATGAACCTGGCGACCCACAAAGGCGAATCCTGCTCCCAACTCCAATAGAAAATCCATGATGTGGCGAACGATGGCTTCTTCAATGGCACGTTCATTGGCCTCATCTCCAATGCCAAGGAAGTCAAAGAGATAAGGATCTTTGAGAGATTGTATTGCCAGATCGGAATCGGGTTTGGGAAGACATTGGGAAAAATTACTGACAGCCTTGCTATCACGCTCTATGATTCGCCGCTCAATCTGGATGGCCAATACGTTACGTGACCAACCATGCTCCAGGGCACGAACTGCATAGGCCAACCGTGATTCACTGTCTTTGAGTTTGGTAAGCAATACCAGATTATGCCCCCATGGTAATTGTCCAACAGGCTGTTGGACAATTACCGATTCTGGCCATGCCTCTGCAAATGCCCGCATATACATGAGATGGGCGCGGAAAAATCCCTTCCTATCAGGAAAGGCATTGCGCAAATCCTGGGCCAGGCGTTCGATGACCCTGGCTCCCCAACCCTCCC